>JAURXW010000189.1 GCA_030654205.1 Bacteriovorax sp. | reverse complement strand
ATTTTTAAACGATCAAATTTTACGGGCTCAGCATTTTGATCCCAAACAAAACTAAACGCAAATCCATTTTCACCAAATTGGCTTTTTAGAATTTCAATTTTTGGTTTAACAAAAAGAAAATTAAGCGCACCCGAAAGTAAGCTCAATGCTCCTATTCCAACTAAAAGCCCTATTCCCAAAAGAATCGCCACTGCCATGGCAATAAACGTAGTATTCACAAAAACTCCCTTAAATAAAACGAGTCAAATCATCAGTTATTGTAAGGATATTTTAACATAAGAAACTGAGATGTTTAGGAAAAAAGTGAAATTGAGAGCTGAAGATTAAAAATTGCATGAAGTTCTAGGCCCACAGGCCTTCCAAAGCCTAATAATGTTCCATCTTCATTATAAACCCAATAATAATTCTCCGAACAAATCCCTGCTAAATTACTTTCCTTTTCCACTTCACTTAACAAAAAACGTTGCCCCTGCAAGTAACGCTTTGTTTGGACCAATTTTAAAATGATATGATCCAGCTCCAAAACTTTATCGAGTGGCATTCCATAATTTTCAAGAGAAAATAATTGATTTTTAATCGGCCAATTTGTCTGATCCAATGCCTGCTTAACTTCAAGCTGCCCAATGGCCTGTCGCTCTAAATTTTCCAGTGCACCCAGGCCTTCCAGCAAATTCGCAATTTCTTCAAATAAACTTCGAACATATGTTCCTGAAGAAACAGTGACGACAAAATCGAGATATGGATAAGAATAATCGAGTATTTTAAAAGCATAGATTTCTCTTTTTACTTTTTCTTTTTCAATAATCCTACCCTCTAGGGCATGTTGATAAAGGCGCTTGCCTTCAAATTTAACGGCCGAAACACTATGGGGACTTTGCCAATACTCACCCAAAAATTTCTCTCCTAAAAAAGCTTCCAGTGCTTCTTTGGATTGATTTTTCCAATTTTCATTTATGTCTTGAGTTTCAGTAACCGCAACTGTTAAGTCGCCAGTGGGAGTTTTGCAGCCAAAAAGTCCACGTGCCCGATAAGTTTTAGGTAATAACTCATGAACATAATCATTTAATTTTTGGGCCCCTTGAATTCCAATGAGCAGTACACCTTCAGCAAATGGATCAAGTGTGCCAAAGTGACCAATTTTTCCAAAATTAAAATTTAAATTTTTTTTAAAATGATGGACGACATCAAAGGATGAAATGCCAACGGGCTTTTTAACATTGAAGACAAGTGGGATTTTGGTGTAGTCCATTTGAAAGACAACTATTCTTTGTTGGGTTCTTTATCAGAATTATTCTCAGAATTAGCTTTCATTAGATCCATAATCTTTTTTTCTTCTTCAAATTGATTATCATATACAAAACTAATCGAAGGCACATGTCTCACATCTAAGACCTTGGCCAGTTCAGACCGAATACGTCCAACTGCTGCTTCAATGGCCTTCTTAGCATCCCCTCGAGTATGAGCATCAAAAGTATCCCAAGAAACCACTGCGTAACCATAATCTGGAGACATTTCTACTTTGGTAATACTTACTCTTTGCAAACGAGCATCGCTTATACCAGTACGAAGCAGACTGTTGATTTCGTTCAACAGTCTTTCTTCAAATTTAGCTTTTTTAAAATTATTTTTCTTTGCCATAACTACTTATAAAACTGGTCGTGATTCTTTTGAACCAGAATTTGTCATTCCAGCAGCATCATCGAGTGTTCTTTTCTTTTGAATCATTAAATAGGCTTCAAAAATATCAGCTGCTTTAATATCAGAATACCCTTCAAGAGAGATTCCACATTCATAACCATTTTTAACTTCTTTAACATCGTCTTTGAAACGTTTAAGAGAAGATAATTTCCCGTCATGCATGATCTTCCCATTTCTAAGAAGACGAATATTACAACCTTGAGCAATCTTGCCATCAACTACATATGATCCAGCGATCACACCAGCTTTTGGAATATTGAAAACTTCGCGAACTTCAGCGCGACCAATAAATTCTTCAACGAACTCAGGATCCAGAAGACCTTCAAGTGCGAGCTTCACATCATTTATAAGTTCATAAATAACAGAGTAGTTTTTAATATCTACGCCTTTATCTTCTGCCATTTTTCTAGCAGAAGTAACGGGTCTCATATTAAATCCGATAACGAATCCACCTGATGTCGCTCCCATTTGAACGTCTGAATCAGTAATTGGACCAACGCCACCTGCGATAACTTTAACGGCAACTTCAGCGTTACCAAGAGTTTCAAGAGCAGATTTAATAGCTTCATAAGATCCTTGAACGTCAGAGCGAATAATAAGGTTAAGGAATTTTTGTTCTTCACCCTCTTTAGCCGCATTGGCAAAGAAATCTTCCAGTGAAACCTTTTTCTTCTCAGGAGCAGCTGCAAGAAGTTTTCTTTCTTGGATGCGGTTCTCTGCGATTTTTTTGGCTTCTCTTTCACTTTTTACAATATTGAGTCTATCTCCTGGAGCTGGAGTTCCCTCTAGTCCCAAAATCTGAACTGGTGTCGAAGGACCGGCATCATTTAACTGAGCACCTAAGTGATCTGTTAGTGAACGAGCGCGACCAAAAGTCTCACCCACGACAAGGTAGTCACCTTTATGAAGAGTTCCGTTTTGAATAAGAAGAGTTGCAATTGGTCCTCTTCCCGGCTCAATTTTAGATTCAATAACAACACCTTCAACCTCAGCTTTAGGGTTTGCTCTTAAATCAAGAATTTCTGCTTGAAGTAAAATAGCGTCAAGAAGTTCATCGATCCCAGTGCCTTTTAGTGCAGAGACGTGAACATATTGAGTCTGTCCTCCCCAATCTTCAGGCATTAAATTGAACTCTGTAAGTTCTCTTTTTACATTATCTGGATTAGCACCCGGCTTATCCATTTTGTTAACCGCGATGATAATTGGAACACCAGCGTTTTCACAAAATTTAATTGATTCTTTTGTTTGTGGCATTACACCATCGTCAGCAGCAACAACTAAAACAACAATATCAGTTGCGTGAGCTCCACGCTGTCTCATGGCCGCGAAAGCAGCATGTCCAGGAGTATCGAGGAAGGTAACTTGTTTTCCACCTTCAACTTCTACTGAGTAAGCTCCGATGTGTTGAGTAATTCCACCAGCTTCACCAGAAGCAACTTTGGCTTTTCTGATTGAATCCAAAAGAGTCGTTTTACCATGATCGACGTGCCCCATGATCGCCACAACTGGTGGACGAGTTGGAAAAGTACTTTTCAAATCATCAGACACGACAGCTCTACCAATGATTTTTTCTTCATTGAAAGCCTTATCTTCAACTCTGTAACCAAAAAGTGCACAAATATCTGCAGCCAAACTAGGGCCGACATAATCAGTTTCTTTTATAAGAAGATTTAATTTTAAACACTCATCAACTAGATCTTTAAACTTAAGACTTAGTTTTCTAGCTAATTCTCCGAGTTCAGATCCTTTATGAATCACGATCACTCGTTTAGATTCTTTAACTTCAGTTCTTTCTGTTTGTTGTGTAGCTCCCAAGAAATCCTTTTTTCTCATGATCTGAGTGTAAATTGGTCTACCTGTACCGCTTAAAGCAGTATAAGAGCGCAATTCTTCTTCTGCGCGAGACATCGTTATTGCTTGAGCTTTACTGGCAATAACTTTTTTACCAGTCATCATTGAAGCCAAGCCGCCTAAGCGTTTCTTATTTTCTTCTTCTTCACCACGTTTTTTATCTTCTTCCTCTTGAGCTGTACCAACTCCCAAAACTTTTGGAGCTGAAGCTTGAGGTCTACGAGCGGCCTCTTCTTTAGCTTTTGCTTCTTGAGCTTCTTTAAAATGAGGATCTTTTGAAGGAGTATAAATTGGTGTAAATCTATGCGGACGATCAACTCCCAACTTTCTATCTTCAGCTTTTATAATAGTAGTTGCAGGTGATTTTCTCACTTCAACGACTTCAGGACGAACTTCTGGAGTTTTTACCACTGGTTTTGAAACAACTCGCAATCCACCAGTAGAAGTTGCAGTTGCTGCACTCAAAGGTTTCACTTCAGGAGTTTCGAATTCAGCTGTCTCTGCAGTTTCTTCAAAATCTTCAATATCGACAATTTCTTCTTCTTGAGTTTCGTCTTCGTAAAGAGCGCTCAATGTTGAAAAATGAGAATCTTCATTTTCATACTCAGAACCTGAGTCTTTTTCATCAGTTTTTCTACGAATAACCGTTGCTTTCTTTTTTAAAGAAGAAGATTTTGCAACAGTTGCTCCGCTGGCTTCAAGAGTTTGAGAAGCAGGCTTTTCAGCTGGCTTTTTTTCAACTGCTTTTGTTGCAACCGTTTTCTTTTCAACTGTTTTAGTTTCACTTGCCACAACTTTTTTTCTAACGACTTTCTTTTTAGCGTCAGAACCAGTTGAGCTTTCATCTTTATCTTTTTTTAAAATGTTAAATTAAGG
>JAURXW010000149.1 GCA_030654205.1 Bacteriovorax sp. | reverse complement strand
AAAACGACAGTTTTTCGGGTACTAATGAAAGAAGAAGGTTTTGATGGCGGATCTATAACTGTGCCTGAAAAAATACGTGTTGCTTATTTTTCACAAAATATTGGAGAAATGAAAGGTCGGACTGTTATTGAAGAAGTAATGAGTGGTAGTGCCAAAGCTTCAGAGCTCGCAGTAGAGATAAGAAAGATTG
The DNA here is from genome assembly GCA_030654205.1 of Bacteriovorax sp. Lineage (GTDB taxonomy): Bacteria > Bdellovibrionota > Bacteriovoracia > Bacteriovoracales > Bacteriovoracaceae > Bacteriovorax. Next base: position 7,101 of record JAURXW010000149.1, on the reverse strand, counting down.
AAAAAATATTAGACGGTGAAATTTCGTTATCTGATGATGAAATGGAAAAAGTGTTAATTAAGCTCGGTGATTATCAAACTGATTTTGAAAAACTTGGCGGATATGATCTCGATACTCGTGCAAAGGAAATAATTACAGGTCTTGGGGTTATGCCCTATGATCACGATCGAGATGTGAGTATGTTTTCTGGCGGATGGAGAATGAGAATTGCTTTAGCTAAAATTCTTATTCAAGTTCCAGATGTTATTTTATTGGATGAACCTACCAACTATTTGGATCTCGAAAGTATTGTATGGCTGGAAGAATGGTTAAAAAGTTTTAAAGGGGCCGTGCTCATGACAAGTCATGATCGCGATTTTATGAATGGAATTGTTAATCGCATAATTGAAGTTAACAATAAAACGATTACTACTTACACCGGTGATTACGATTACTACGAAAAAGAAAAAGAAATAAGAAAAGATCAACAACAGGCTCAGTTTGAACGCCAGCAAGATATGCTTGCCAAGGAAGAAGAGTTTATTGCCAAATTTGCGGCAAGGGCCAGTCATGCTGCTCAAGTCCAATCGCGAGTAAAAAAATTAGATAAAATCGATCGAGTTGAAATGCCTCCTGAAGATATCGTTATGGATTTTAGTTTTCCTATTCCACCAAGAGGAAGTAACGATATTGTTATAATGAAGAATTTAGGAAAAGACTGGAAACGTGATGACGGAGCAACTCATAAAGTTTTTTCAGGTCTAACAGCTACAGTTAACCGCTTAGATAAAATTGCGGTTGTTGGAGTTAATGGAGCTGGGAAATCAACACTTCTAAAAGTTATCTGTGGTTTAACAGAAGCAAGTTCGGGAGAATCATGCCTAGGCCCAAGTATTAAGGCCGGATATTTCTCTCAGTTCTCACTTGATTTATTAAATTCTGAAAATACAGTCTTGGAAGAAATTTCCAGTCGACTTCCCCATGCCTCAAATGGATATATTCGAAATTTACTGGCAGCTTTTTTATTTCGTGGCGATGATGTTGAAAAGAAAATTAAAATATTGTCAGGTGGAGAAAAGAGTAGAGTTGTGCTTGCAACTTTAATGTCGAACAATAACAATCTTTTAATTTTAGATGAGCCTACCAACCATCTTGATTTAAAATCGAGAGATGTTCTTTTGAATGCCCTTAAAGAATTCGAAGGGACTGTTATGTATGTTTCCCATGATAGACACTTTTTGCATGGTTTATCTAATCGTGTTTTTGAAGTAGATAAAGGAGGCATAAGAGTTTTTGAAAGTAATTTTCAATATTATGTCGAAAAAAAGAAAACGGAAGATTAATTAAGTTCAAACTATATGAAAAAAAAAATAAGTTTCTATTTCGATTTTCTATCTCCATATTCTTATCTGGCCTGGACTTGGGTAAGAGATCAACCTTTGGATTTTGATTATATTCCAGTGAGTATCGCTAGTATTGTTAATCATTATGAAACCAAAGGACCGGCCCAGATAAAGCCCAAGCGAAACTTCCTATTTAAAGATCTACTTCGCTATACTTCACTCAATCATATAGCTTTTACGACTCCAAAAAATTTACCTTTTAATTCTCTCTATGCACTAAGATTGTCGCTTAAAAATGTTGCGGGAGATCAGCAAAAAGAAATTATTGATGCTATTTTTAGAGCTGGGTGGGAAAATGGAATGGATATTGGTAATGATGATATTTTAAAAGAAATTTTAGGGCATTATCAGATTGGTATAACGGAGCTTTTTTTAAAAATGGAGGATAAATCCTCGCGTGTTGAGTTAAAAAGCAATATCGAAAGTGCATTAAGCAAAGAAATTTTTGGAGTTCCTACATTTTTGGTAGACGAAGAAATGTTTTGGGGAAATGATTCTATTAAATATTTAGAAATGTATCTCGCTGGAAAAGATCCACTTGATCACGAAAAGTATAAAAACTTTATAACGAAGCACCAATTTTAATTTAAGAGGTATAAAAATGACTATTTCTAAAAAACTTTCAGTTCTTCTTTTTTCTTTAATTTTAAGCTCGTCCGTTATGGCGGCAAATCCTAAAATTGTTATTAAAACGAATATGGGTGAAATTGAGGCTGAGCTCTATGAAGACAAAGCTCCAATTAGTGTTAAAAATTTCTTGGAATATGTTAAAAAAGGTCAATTTAAGGACACAATTTTTCACAGAGTTATAAATAACTTTATGATTCAAGGTGGAGGTTTTGATAAAGACTTAAAAGAAAAAAGCACTGGCGCTCCAATTAAAAATGAAGCTGGAAATGGGCTTAAAAATGAAGCTGGAACACTTGCTATGGCCAGAACTAACGAAGTTAATAGCGCAACAGCTCAGTTTTTTATAAATGTAGCAGACAACGGATTTCTTGATCACCGCGACGAATCTTCGGCCGGCTTTGGGTATGCCGTTTTCGGAAAAGTCACTTCAGGGATGCCAGTTATTAATAAAATCAAAGCAGTAAAAACTGGTTCTCGAGGACCATTGGAAGATGTTCCTCTAGAAGCAGTAGTTATTTTAGACATCACAAAAAAGAAATGATAAATAGTCTGCTTTAAACTGATACGGAGTAAATGATGCAAGTTCAAAAAAACAAAGTCGTCGGTATCGACTATAAACTAACTGATGGCTCTGGAAATTTGATCGATTCTTCTAAGGATCACGGACTACTGTACTATATTCAAGGTACTGGTAGCTTAATTCCAGGTTTAGAATTGGCCCTTGAAGGAAAAAAAGCTGGCGACAGTCTTCAAGTAAGTATTTCTCCTAAAGACGGTTATGGAGAAAGAAACGATGCTCTTTGCCAAACTGTTCCTAAAGCACAATTCGAGTCTACTGAAGCTCTCGAAATTGGAATGCAATTTGAAGTTGAAACTGAACAAGGTGAACTTGTTGTTTCGGTAACAAAAATTGAAGGGGATTCAGTAACTGTAGATGGTAACCACCCTCTAGCAGGAATGGAGCTTCACTTTGATGTTGCAGTAAAAGAAGTTCGCGAAGCTACAAAAGAAGAACTTGCTCATGGTCACGTTCATGGTGAGCACGGACATCATCACTAAAAATTACAAAGATATATAAAGATGAATTATCTAAAGACTTTCCTCCCTTATTTATTTGGAAATAAAAAAGGAAAGTCTTTAGAGACTTCTCTTCCTGATCCTATTCCATGGGCGTCTTTGGGCTTTGAAGAAATTTTAATGTTTCACACGCTTAAAAACACGCTTAATCAATATATTCGCTCTATTGATTTGAAAACACTCTCACCCAAAAATATTTATCATTTATTAAATTTTCAAGAATATTTTAATCATGATCTCTATCAAGAAATTAGTTCTTTTTTTTCTAAAGAATTATCTCTCTATAAAAAAGCGACGAAATCTAATCCTTTAAAGGCCCATGAGCTTCAAGAGCTATTTGATTTTAACAATCAATGCCTGACGGTATTTGCGCTGCTAAAATCAGACCGTACTAAGCCAGGTGTTTTAGTTCTACGGGCCCCTGATGGAAAGTTTGTAACAGATAGTTGCCAAAATGTATGGTCGATTCCTATTTTAGCGCTTTCAGGTCGAGGCTTACCTTTTAATCATTCAAACGGCAGCACTCCAACTGGAATTTTTAGTATTGATTCCGTCATGCCCGAGGCCAATAAAAATTTTGAATTTGGTCAGCATAGAAGGTTAATCGTCAATTTTATCCCCGAAAGCCAGGATGAGTCTGATTTAAAAATATTGCTCCCAGTATCTCACACCGATAAGTCTTGGTGGGCCCCCTGCGTATTGGGGCGAGAAATTGGCCGAAGTCTCTTAAGAATTCACGGTACGGGTCGAAAAAACCTCAATCCTTTAAGTTCATATTTTCCCCTTGTCCCAACATCTGGCTGCCTGGCCACCAATGAAGCGACTTTTTTTGGATATAAAAAGGCCCGTGATCAACGACTTTTATTGGATCATCTCATGCTGGCCCAAAATATCGATCCTACCCATGAAAATGAGTCTAAAATTCATGGTCTATTGTATGTCGTAGAGTTAGATGATAATTTAGCCGCGCTAAGGTTTTTCATTTAATTTATCAATTTCTTAGGAATGATGATGTTTATTTCAACCAAAAAATTTATTGGTTTTCCCTGTGCTCATAGGCAATGGCGAGACTTAGGTCATTGCAAGTTTATTCATGGTTATTCCCGCGAGTTTACCTTTTGGTTTAAAGCAAAGGCGCTGGACGACAAAAGTTGGGTTATGGATTTTGGTGGCTTCAAAGAATTTAAAATTTTTCTAGACGATACATTTGATCATAGCTGTCTAATCAATAGTGACGACCCAGAGCTTGACCTCTTTCGTGAAATGGATAAAAAAGGAATAATAAAACTCAGAATTTTGGACAATGTTGGCATGGAGGGAACATCACAGTTTCTTCATAAAAAAATGAACGAATATTTAACTCAAAAAACAAATGGACGCGTCTGGTGCTTTAGAGTTGAAACTAGAGAAAATGAAAAAAATTCTGGACTCTACGAAGACGATAATCAAGGTGAAGCTGTATGAATGATCTAATCAAAGAAATGTTTTTAAAAGTTTCGCCAACTCCGATGGTAGAAAATAATTTATCTGACAGTGAAAAAAAACATATTATTGAAGAACATTTTAAAGTAATTATGGAAACTTTAGGCCTTGATTTAGCTGATGATTCACTCAAAGATACTCCCAAACGCGTAGCTAAAATGTTTGTTGAAGAAATATTTTACGGATTAGATGAAAAAAAGTTTCCCAAAATGACGGTGGTTGAAAATAAATTTAAATATGATCATCCTTTAATTGAAACAAATATTGTAACGAATTCTTGTTGTGAGCATCACTTTGTTCCTATTCTGGGAAGAACTCATGTGGCCTATAAACCAGGTGACAAAGTAATTGGTCTCTCAAAGCTTAATCGTATTGTCGATTATTTCGCTAGACGCCCTCAAGTTCAAGAACGTCTGACGATGCAAATCCATGAAGCTTTATGCCATATGTTACAAACCCAGGATGTGGCCGTTGTTATTGATGGAATGCATGCTTGCGTGAAAACTCGCGGGATTAAGGATGCGACTTCCTTGACTCGAACTTCAAAATTGAGTGGTGTTTTTTTTCAAGATTCATTGTTTCGCCAGGAGTTTTTAAGCTCTATCCCTAGGGCCAATGAGATACATATTTAATCCCTGAGATCATGTAAAAAAGTTAAGACAAATGTTGTATAGTCAGCATTATAATCCAACATAATACTTCCATTGTGTTCATTCATTATTCTTGTAGAAATAGTAAGACCAATACCTGTTCCACTTCCAATTTTTTTAGTCGTAAAAAATGGCTTAAATATTTTGGAACCGATCTCAGGTGAAATTTTGGTGCCCCCATTAGAGACTAATATTTCCAATTTTTTTTCATTGTTAATAAATTGAATTGATATCCATTTTTCACTAGGCAATTCTTCCGTACAAAGTACATCGGTTGCATTTTTAATTAGATTAATAAGAACTTGAGAGATTTGAACAGAATGACAAAAAATTAAAACATTTGGTGTATTACCAATGATTAATTTTATATTTTGTGAATTTACGATATCTTTACAAAAGAAAGTTGTTTCATCAATAATTTCAACTAGGCTTGTGTCTTCTTTAGGTAAATGATCCGATTGATAAGCTAGATTATTAAGACCTTTTATGATTTTTACAATTCTTGATACCGCGTGATTTATTCTATCGATATTGAGTAAGATAACATCTTTTTGTGATAATTCCTTATCAATTTCCTTTGAAATCATTTTCGAGCTGGCACTAACTATAGCAATTGGGTTATTTATCTCATGTGTAATTGTGGCAGACATCTCTCCGAGGGCCCCAAGCCTTGAGGCGTGTGCCAATAATATCGACTGTTCAATAAGAGCTAACTGACTTGCTTTTAATTTATTATTTTTATTTTCTAAGCTGATTTGATATTTAAAAAGTCGGATCATTTCTCTGCGATAACTAAGGAATATTCTTATTTGATACATGAAGTACATCGCATATAAAATAATTAACGGCAAATTGTTAATTCGATTCGATGAAAAATAGAAATAAATAATAATCGCAATCTGAGGAAGAAGAAGGAGAAACTGAAACGGTAGAAATAATTCAGAGAAATATGAAAGGGTAACTATCGAAGCCCCAACAAAACCAGCAAGAAAAGTGGTTACAACTATAAAATGAATTCCGCTTAATTTTAGTTCAAACGAAGCTAAGTTTAAAATAATTCCCCATGCAATGGAATTTATCCATATTAATATTTTTTGTATTTTCCAGTTTTTTGCAGACACATAATCAGCTTTTAAGATTTCTCTGTTTAAGATAAATCGAGTAATGGATATGATTAAGATTAAAACAGCTAAAGCCTTTACGATGAATAAATATTTAATAATTGAAAATCCATAAAAAAAAGTAAAAATTGCAAAAAGTCCAAAGGCCAAAGTTGCTGGCTGGCCTTTTAGAGCAACTTCTTTTTTTAATAACGCTTTTAATTTATTTTCCATTTCTTGTAATTATTCCAAATAAATCAGAGAAAATCATAAAATATTGAAAAATTATTATTAAATTATAAAGCTAATAAAATGAAGTGTGAGATTGTTTTTATATATCAAGTTTTCTTGATATATGGCCTGGGTAATCATAAAAATGCTAAAACTTGATACGATATTGATGTTCATAAAATTGACAGCCAATTCATTTGAAAATAGTCTTTTTCCATGCAGGAAATGATATTTTTTGAAGAATTTATTAATCGGATATGCTTATTCAAGATAAATGAATTCTGCAAACTAATGGCCTCTAGATATGAACACTGAAAAAAATCAATTGAGTGAAAGTCATTCACACTCAGGCAAAAAACATTTTAATCTTTTACAAAATATATTAAAACCTAGCACTAAAGAAGTTCGCGCGCACAAATTAAAACAAAATTACCCTTGGCCTTCTCCTTCTCCATACGATCACCGACTTCCTTTAACTGTGATCCATGTTCCTGATGAAGAAGTTAAAGATTTCATAAAAAAGATTGTATCTAGATATATTAAATCAGT
>JAURXW010000187.1 GCA_030654205.1 Bacteriovorax sp. | reverse complement strand
CCTTTCGGATTATCATCATTTGTCATAATCCAATGGCCCAGCGTCGTTAATTTTACTTCTACAATAACAGGTATTCTTTTTTCCAAGGCCAAGCTTCTTGCCTTAGCAAGTGCAGTAATGTAATCAAAAATATTGTTTCCTGAAAGGTAAAAATGTTCTGTGTTAACCGAAATTGCAATATTATGAGTTTTGATTTCATGACGTCTTTCTTCGATTTTCGTGGCTAGAGACCATTCATTATTTTCAATAATAATAACTGCTGGAGAATTATTACTCTTCAAGAATACAAGAGATTCATAAAAAGCTCCTTCTTCCATTGCTCCGTCGCCCGTAACGACAAATGTCACTCCGATGTCGTCTTTCAATGATTCTGCTAATGCGACGCCCGTTGCCACGCACAAGTTATTTCCAAGAATGCTTGAAGTATAAATGATTCCATTTTCAGGATTATTCAGGTTCATTGAACCTTGGCATCCTCCAGAAGCGCCATTCTCCTTGAGCAAGTATTCACTTAACAGAGATTTGTATGAACGATTTTTTAAATAATTATAATGGATATTGCGATGAGAGAGAATTAATTTGTCCTTCTTTTGCATTGCCGAATCAACAGCGACAGCAATGGACTCGTGCCCCATCGCAAGATGAACAGGAACTTTAAACATCCCCTTTTTGTAAGATTCATTGATTTTAGTTTGAACTAATCTCAACTCAATCATTTTAGTCGCAGCCTCAATTTTGGAATCAATTTTTTCTGTCATATTTTTACCATTTGAATTATTTTGACGATTGAAAATATCATATAAATCACTAGACCGCTTCTATAATTAAAATATATAATCACAAAATTGGAGCCCCTATGAATAATTTAAGCAAAATGTTTTCTGAGTCAACCACTTCTCTACAATATGCTGATAAATATTACACCTATTTATCACACTGCTTAACTGAGGTTAATAAAAAACCAATAAGTGAATTAATTGAGGCTATATTAGAATGCCGAAAAAATAATCGCTTTGTCTTTTTAATTGGAAATGGCGGAAGTGCAGCGACAGCAACTCATTTTGCAAATGACCTATTGATCGGTCCTCGTTTTACTGCACAAGGGATTAAAGCACTCAGCCTGTGCGACAACCAATCAATAATTACTGCCGTTGGTAATGATATGGGCTATGAGGAAATATTTACGAAGCAACTTGAAAATCTTGCATCTAAAGATGACCTATTGATTGCCATTTCAGCTTCTGGAAACTCGCCCAACATCATGCACTCAATAAAATATGCAAAGGAAAAAGGTCTGAAAATTGCCGGATTAAGTGGATTTGACGGTGGAGCACTAAGAACTTCTTCCGATATTAAAATTCACCTAGAAACACCAAAAGGTGAATACGCTCCAGTTGAAGACTTCCATATGACAATAGTTCACTTGATTGGCTCTTACATTCGTCAAATGGTTATGAAAGAAAGCCTATGACGGTTTTCGTTACTGGCTCAACTGGATTTATCGGACAAAACTTATTAGGAAATAAAAGATTTAACAATCTTTTTAAGACAGTTTATGGCTTTCGAGACATAAGCATTAAACCACCTGATATATCAGCGGTTAAACTAGACTTAAACAACCACAGAGAGCTAATCGATACCATTGATGAATTAAAACCAAAATCAGCTATTCTCGCTGGATGGCAAGGCTTACCAGACTATTCTCCCGAGATGTGCATACTTAATCACTACAATCAGCTAACTCTAATTCAACAATTAATCAAAAATAATTGCACTAAAATCTTATTAACGGGAAGTTGTTGGCAGTATGGAAACCTTACTGGTGAACTAAAGGAGAATATGTCGACTGGAGCTACGGGCATTTTTGCAGATACTAAAAACTCTATTTTCCAATTTGCAAATAAAATGGCCCAAGGAAGTGAATGCACAATAATAGACGCTCGAATTTTCTTTGTTTATGGAAATGGACAACGAGCTAGCTCCATAATTCCCTCTACTATCAACTCCTTGAGAACAACAGGAACATGTCAAATCAGAACCCCCAACGCATCAAACGACTTTATCCACATTGATGACGTTATTGAGGCATTCATTAAAATTTTACAGTTTAATTTCGATAAAAGTACTGTTGTAAATATCGGCTCTGGCCAAGCAAGACCAGTTAAAGAAGTTGTAAATATAATCTGCAAATCAATTGGAATTAACAAACAATTTGATTCCAACTATGTATCTAGTGGATTTTGGGCCAACAACGAACTCCTAAAATCTCTTGGATGGAAAGCTGGAATAACACTTGAAGATGGAATAAAAGATTTTATTTCTAAAAATTAAAAATTCTCGTGAGAAATATCATAATACATCACTCTACTCCCACCACTATCAAATCCAAAAGGCAGGCGGTAATAATCTTTTAGCGCATTTATTACATTTTGCTGGGATCCATCCTTTACGTAAAATAACAAGAACCCCCCACCCCCTGCTCCCAAAATTTTTCCTCCCAAAGCACCCGCTCTTCTTGCTTTTTCATAAATAGAATCAATTTCTGGATTTGAGATAAGAGTAGTTAAGCTTTTTTTTAACATCCAACCTTCATGAAGAATTTCACCAAAGGAATCAATATGACTTTTCCCAAGCAAGACACTTTCCAAAGGCTCAACAAGAGATTTCATTTTTCTTAAGACTTCAAACTTGCTATTGGTCTCCTCACTTTGCACTGTAAGTAATTTATTTGCATCTCTTTTAACCTTAGTATAAAAAAGTAATAAATTTCCGTTTAAATTTTTAAGGATTTCATGGTCATAAAAAACTGGCTCAGTAACAACCTTTAGATCTTTATAAAACCTAAACACGTTAAATCCACCATAAGCGGCTGCATAGTGATCCTGAGCCCCTGCGTTTCTGCCTAAAATTTTAATTTCAATTTCAGCTGCCTTGCTAGCGAGCTGATTTTTTGTAACTTTTTCTTTTTTTAAGGCGTAAAGTGCATTCAATAAACCCACGGTAAACACACTCGAAGAACCTAGGCCAGTTTGTGCAGGAATATCAGCAAACGTTGTAATTTCCACTGGAAAATTTATCTCTAACAACCTTAGAGCTTCTCTAATAATCGGATGCTCGATCTGGTCAATATGATCAACTAGTTCCAACTTATCGGAAGAAATTCTATATTTGTGCTCAACAATTGAAACTTGCTTCTTTGCAGTTACATAAATAAACTTATCGATACTGGTGCTAAGCACTGCCCCTGGTTCATAATCACAAAAAGAAGGTAAATCAGTACCACCACCAACGAAACTTATACGAAAAGGAGTTCTCGTTATGATCATTTTCCATCCTCAATACATTTCAAATATCCATTTGGTGCAACCGAAATCATAATTTTGTTATCAACTTTTTTATCTATTTCAAAACGCTTATTTGTTTTTAAAAATTCAAAAACTGATTTTTGAGGTCCATTGCCCTCACCCCATGGGCGATCAACAAATAGATCATTCGGAAGGTCATCGATAACTGAATCAAAAACCATTAAATAACTTCCCTTTTTAACTAGAGGAGAATAGATTTTTAATTCTTCGAGAACATGCTCGTACGTATGATTCGAGTCTAGCATTACTAGAATTCTTTTTTTATTTTTTGCAAATTCATAAACCTGATTCTTAACTTCGTCCGAAATAGATGAACCTTGGATCATTTTAATTCTTTTGCTCATTGGATGAGCTTCAATCGCTTCGCGGTTATGTTGTCTGATATCGATATCTATTCCCAACACCATACCATCACCTCCCAACAACTCAAGTAATGAAGCAGAGTAAACAAGAGATCCTCCATGAGCAATACCTGTTTCAATAATCAGATCTGGCTTAACCTGAAACACTAACTCCTGAGTTACAATCATATCTTGAGGATATTGAATAATTGGTCTTCCCATCCAAGAAAAATTATAAGAGTAATTATTCCTTACACTTTCAACCATCCACTCTTTAGATAATTTGCAAAAACTTTCACTGCGCCCTTGGTTGGTAATATTCTCTTCAACTTTTTTCAAATGCTCATTATGTATACTCATATGTTCTCCTATAAAATTTTAAAATTTACAAAATTGTTATCTTTATCAGAGATAAAACTAGGTTCAAAAGGCCACTGAACATTGAAGTATGGATCATTGTATTTAATACCAAAATAATTTTCTGAACTAAAAAAATTAGACATTAAATAAAACACGACAGTATTATCCTCTAGCGTTAAAAAAGCATTCGCACATCCCTTAGGAATGACTAGGGCTTCTCTGTTTTCGCTCTTAAGTTCAATAGTAAAATGCTTTAAATAGGTTGCTGAACTGGGCCTTAAGTCAATCATTACGTTGAACAAGGAACCGCTCATTATAGTAATAATTTTATCTTCACCATAAGGCTCGGACTGGTAATGAAACCCTCTCAATGTTCCTTTTTTCAAATTTTCAGAGACATTCGTTTGCTTTACGTCAAACTCAATTCCATGTTCTTTAAAAATATTTTGACAAAAATGTCTTCTAAAAACACCCCTCTCATCTTTAAAAAGATCAGGTGTTATGAGGAAAGAATCTGAAATCGTCATTTTTTCAAAATTCATTTAAAGCTCAATTACTCGTGGCTTATTTGGAAGAGGAATAATGACTCGTCCTTTGAACTTATATACTTCTTTTAACTCAGCTAAAATTTCGTCTTCAAAATTCCAAGCCAATAGTAAAATCGTATCTGGTTTTAAGGCCAAAGCTTTATTTGGCGATAAAATCAGAACGTTCGTTCCTGCTGTATACTTGTTGTGCTTATGTGGACTCTTATCTGCAATCGCAGTTAAGTATTTACCATTGATCTCACAATAGTTTAGTAAAGTTGAACTTCTGGCAGAAGCACCATAACCTACAACTTTTCTTCCTTCTTTTAGTTCATTTTCCATTAAATGCAGAAGTTGTGATTTATGCTCAACGCATCGTTTTGCAAATAAATCCCATTCGCTTTTTTCATTAATTCTTGATTCAACTTCTAAGGCTGCTGCTGCCTTCAGTTTATCTGAAACTAGTTTTTGCTTTTTAGAGAAGTAAACAATAAACGATCCGCCGCTGATCGGACTATATTCCAAATCAAAAGGATGAAATCCAAAATGATTTAACATTTTTGTCATCCCTTCCAATGAATAATAAAACATATGTTCGTGATAGATTGAATCGTAGTGTAGTTCTTTTAAAATTTTACCCGCATGATGAAACTCAATAACCCCTAGTCCCTCATCTTCTAACAATGAGGCAAAGCCATTCATTACATCGTGAATGTTCTCTACGTGAGGAATAACATTTCGTGCAAATAGAACATCGGCCTTGCCGTGTTCTTTTATAACCTTATTAGCAGCATCAACTCCAAAGAAATCAGGATTTGTTGGTATTCCATTTCTTGCTGCTTCCTCGGCTATGTTAATAGCAGGATCAACACCCAATACCTTTAAACCTTTTTCAATAAGAGGTTTTAAAAAAGTACCATCGTTGCTCGCAACCTCAACAACGAAAGGACTAGGCTTTGGACTTCTTTTAAGTAATTGTTCAGCAAAAAAATGAGAATGCTCAATTGCTGTTTTAGATGTTCCAGTTACCCAGACATAATTTCTGAATAAAAACTCTCTTTTTACATCAACCGTAAGCTGAACAGTTTTTGCTTTTTCACTCCAGGCCAATGTAAGTGGTGCTGTTGGAATTTTTTCGTCCAAGCTAGTTCTTAGAGAATTAGCTGGTGGCTGATCACCTAAATCGAAAAACACTTCTAGTTTACTCTCTTTAAATATTCTACAATTTGTAATTTCGTTGTAAATTTTTTCCATATTGTTATTTTCTTTTCTTAGAGAATTAGAAATCAACTTTTGTTCAATTAAATAATTTATTTGAGCCAGTCTATTAGAGATTCTCCCCCTAAACATAGCCTCTGAAAAATTGATTTCTTTAAATTTTTCTCTCAACTCAATTCCACCTTTTTCAAGTGACCATTCAGGCTTATAATAATCCTTTAAGACGGTTAAAATTTTTGAAAAACTAACTCGATATGATCTCGCATCCTTTCCGTGCTCATTCGTAAAGCTAATTTCACTTCCAGGAATAACCTGGTGAGCTGCTTCCGCTAAATTACGTACGGTAAAGTTACCATTTGGAATTCCGACATTGAAAGACTGTCCCTCAATTAACTCTAATGGTGCTTTTATTCCTGCAATAAAGGCAGACGAAACATCTTGAACATGCACAACCGGCCTCCAAGGAGTTCCATCACTTTTGATTTCAATCTTGCCCGTTGTAAATGCACATGCCACCAAATTATTATAAACAATATCACATCTCAAACGAGGCGACATTCCGAATATAGTTGAAGGTCGAAAGCAAACAACCGCAAAATCTTTCGTTGAAAGTTTTTTTAAGGCCAGCTCAGCCTCCCATTTTGTAACAGCATATGCAGTTACTGGGTTTTTCTCGCTCTTGTCTTCGTCGAGTTCTGAATCCGTATTAGAAACCCCGTACATACTTTGTGAAGAAGAATAAATAAATCTTTTAACCCCAGCATCTTGAGCTAGTTTGGCTAATTTCATAGTTGATTTAAAATTAATTTCTTCCGTTAATCCCGGTGTCAATTCACCCAAGGGATCATTCGAAAGCGCCGCAAGGTGGCAAACGACATCAATACCTTTCAGATCAGAAAGTTCAACATCTCGAATGTCTTTGGTGATTTGAGGATAATTTCTATCTACCGGATAAATATCACAGCCATCATAATAATCGACGTCATAACCTGTAACATTATAGCCTTCTGATAATAATCGCTGAACTAATACCGATCCGAAATAACCTCGGTCACCGGTTAATAAAATTTTCAAACTGACTCCTGTGATTCTTTAAGAATGAATTTTGCTATTTCAATCATATTTGTTGAAGAATAACAACAAAGCTGTTGCATGTTGGTATCGACTAACTCTTCTATGTTTCCATAGAATATTCCATTTGTATTTGCATTTTTAGCAGCAAGAATGTCCCTTTGATCATCGCCAATATAGAACGTACTGCTTAGAGGGATTTTATGCTCTTTAGAGGCAAGAAAAAACATACCGGGATTCGGTTTTCTAAAAAAATTAT
>JAURXW010000136.1 GCA_030654205.1 Bacteriovorax sp. | reverse complement strand
AAAGCAACTCCCCAAAAAGTGAAGATGCGATTTTTCAAATCACCTTTAAAATATTTTTGTATTTTATGAAAAACATAAATTTTTTGCTCATCATTTACTTCTTCTGTCGCATTAACAATTTTTAAATCCATTCCATAATCTTCGGCCGTTGCAATAAGTGCCTTAACGTCTTTTGGAAAACAAGACCCACCATATCCTGGACCTGGGTAAAGAAAATGTCCTCCGATTCTTTTATCAGAAGAAATTCCTTTTCTTACTTCTTCAATATCTGCTTGAGTAGCATCGCAAAGACGAGCTATTTCATTAATAAATGAAATTTTAGTGGCAAGGAAACAGTTAGCTGCATACTTACTCATCTCAGCTGAAAGATTGCTCATTCCATAAATGGGGTTACCTTGACGAACTAATGGCGCGTACAATTCTTCCATTACATTAAAGGCCAATTCGCTTTGGTGCCCGATGATTACGCGATCTGGTCTCATAAAATCTTCGACAGCAGATCCTTCTTTTAAAAATTCTGGATTATTAACTAAATGAAAACTCTTAGTTGTATTGGCCGCTATTAATTTTCTCAATTCATTATTAGTCCCAACTGGAACAGTTGATTTAATAACAATAATTGCACCTTCTGCGATATTTTTAGCAACTTCCATCGCCGCTGCTTTTAAATAAGTTAAATCAGCTCTTCCGTCATCGGCCGATGGCGTACCAACTGCCAAAAAAACAGATTTTGCTTCTTTAACAGAATCGTAGTTCAGAGAAAAATGTAAACGGTTGGCCTTAATATTTCTTTCGATTAGTTCAGACAATCCAGGTTCATAGATCGGTGATTTTCCACTTTTTAACATTTCGATTTTTTTAGGATCTATATCGATACAAGTGACATCGTGCCCGATTTCTGCAAAACATGTCCCACTTACAAGACCCACATAACCCGTACCAATTACTGCAACTTTCATTATTTTCTCCCATAGATTGACTTTAGAAGAGTAGCACTTTGAACTCGATTATGCTAAAAATTTATATGATCAAATCACTATTGAAATTTGCAGTCGCATTTGCCCTGCTTTATTGGTTAATTGCCAGCGGAAAACTTGACTTGTCATTGGTCCGCAAAAGTTTTGAAGTCGGTCCTCAATGGATTATCGCTTTTTTTCTGGTTATCATACAGGTTGCGCTTGGAACTTATCGTTATAAAATACTGCTCGAAACCAAAAGCCAGAAGCCACTTAATTTTTTTGAAGTATTGAAGCTTAATTACATTGGTTTATTTTTTTCAAGCGTGCTTCCTGGAGCTGTTACAGGAGACTTGATTAAGCTGGTTTACGTTAAAAAACTTGACCAAAATTTTACTAAAACATTTCTTGTCACAGTTACCCTTTTGGATCGGATCGTGGGTCTTGCTGGGCTCTTATTTTTATCAGGTTGTTTTAGTTTAATTTATTATTCTGAAGTTTCTTCCCTATCGCCTAAAATTACTCAGGTTATTTTGTTAAACCTATTTTTATTTGCTGGTAGTACGCTCTTTTTGGGAACTTTAATTTCGCCCTACAAATTCCAAAAAATAATCGTGAAATTGGTCAAGAAATTACCTTTAGTTGGTAAAAAAATTGCGAAACTCTTCGACCAGCTTTTTTCTCTAAGAGAAAATAGAAAAGATATACTCAGTTGTTTTGTTTTAAGTATTTTTATTCAATTTTTGGCAATCTTAGCTTTTTGGACAATTAGCTCACCTTTCTACTCTGGACACTTACCTCTGCAATATGCATTTACCTTTATTCCTGTGGGTCTTATCGCGACTGCTATTCCAATTTCACCAGGTGGTTTAGGTGTAGGCCATGTGCTTTTTTCCAATTTATTTTCATTTGTTAAAATTGATAATGGAGCTTCACTTTTTAATTTATTTTTCTTATGCAATTTTTCACACAATATTTTAGGAGTTCTTCCTTATCTGCTTGTTGGAAGAAAAACGGTAAAAGAAAAAGAAGCTCTGAGATCTTAATTAATTTCAGCCTTTTCTAAATCAATAATTTTCGCATATTTTAAAAGCACATAGAGGGCGTTGATATAGCAAATAACAAAGCCATATCGTCCATCAAGAATTCCCAATTTTAAAAAATAATCTTTAAAAAATTGAAAAGGAGCACGCGTGACTAGTTTCATAATGCTGGCCCTTTTTCCTTTTGAAAAAAGTGTTACAGCCTCAATTTCACTAAACTTAATTGTCTGTTGAACATGAGAAGAAATAGAATTATAGGAATAATGAAGTAGATTTCCTTTTATATGAATAACTGATCCTTCTACATTTAAACAATCATGAGGATTATTCCCACTCCATTGCCCTTTGCTTTTTAAAATTAACCGCAGCTTTTCATCTGGATACCAACCGCAATGGCGGACCCAGTGACCATTATATTGAGTCAGCCGATTAAATTTATAACCGTTTGCGCTGAAATTTAATTTAATTTTTGTGATTTCATTTCTTAATTCTTCGGAAAGTGCTTCATCGGCGTCAAGTGATAAAACGTATTCGTGAGTGGCCAGCTTTAGGGCAAAATTTTTCTGTTCAATATAGCCCAGAAATTTCTGCTCAATAAATCTGACTTTAAAACTCTCGCAAATTTCTTTAGTTTTATCAGTTGAGAGTGAATCAACAACCAAAATTTCATCTGCAATTTCTTGAACGGAACTTAAACATCGTCCAATATTTTTTTCTTCGTTAAGGGTAATAATAACAACTGAAAGTTTAATCATGTTCTTTTCGAAGCAAGAGGCCCGCAATAAAAAGATAAATCAAAGCCATCATCCAAGTGTAATCACCCAATGAACCCAGAATAACCTGCCACTTTCTTCCCACAATCTCCTGACCTAAAACACCGACTACTAAAGAGTAGGACAGAATAAATACCCCAAAAGCTCTTAAGGCCATTGGTAATTTTTTTAAATT
>JAURXW010000129.1 GCA_030654205.1 Bacteriovorax sp. | reverse complement strand
GCTGCACAAAAAGATAAAATACGTGAAGAGCTATTTGATATTGCAGTAAAAAGCGAAGCTCAATTTTGGTTTGATCGTGAAAGAAATAAACATTATATTAAAATATCTAATTAAGGTTATACGGTTTTTTAAATGATTTATGTTACTCAAGGCCATGAATCAGGAATCGGCCTGGAAATATTTCTTAAATCATTTCTCCTTCTATCTACAGAAGAAAAATCGTTAGTACGCTTAATTGTTAGCTGTGATGATCTTAAAAAAAACTTAGCTGATTTAAATTTGAACTTGAAATCTTTTTCAGATTTAATATTAATTGAAAATATTAAATCAACTGCTTTATCTTCTACAAATTCGTTATTAACTGCTCTTTCTTTAATTAAGCCTGAAGACATCCTAATAACACTTCCAACCTCTAAAGATCAGTTAGTATTAAATAATAAAAACCAGGCCGGGTATACTGAATTTTTTAGAAGCTATTTTAAAAATGCAAATATTTCTATGACTTTTAAGGGCCTATCTCAAAATATTTTACTTATAACTGATCATATTCCTCTTAAAGATGTAACTAATATAATTTCCTCAAATCTTATTAAACAAAAAGTTATTGTGACTTTGGAAAACTTTAAGAAATATTTTTTTTCTTTTGATGAAGTTATTTTCGCAGGTATTAATCCTCATGCAGGAGAAAATGGAATTTTAGGCGATGAAGAAATACATATTAAAAATGCTATTATAGATCTTGAAAATAATTATGGATCAATTTTTACTGGCCCTTACTCAGGTGACACTCTTCACCATTATTTAAACAAACAAAAAAACCAACTCCTCGTTTACATGTATCATGATCAAGGCCTAGCTCAATTCAAGTCTCAATATGGACTAATTGGTTTAAATATTACTCTTGGACTTCCATTTTTACGTCTAAGTGTTGACCACGGAACAGCTTTCGATTTATATGGTAAAAATAAAGCGAATGTTTCCGGTATGCTTTATTTATTAAAACAAGCCTTCGAGGTAATGAGTGTCAATCAACGAAATTAATATTGTTAAGGCCGCTGTACATAATCTAAAAGACGTTAGCATATGTATTCCTAAAAATACTTTAACTGTGATTACCGGTCCTTCCGGTTCGGGGAAATCTTCTCTGGCATTTGATACAATTTATGTTGAAGGCCAACGTCGATATATAGAATCACTTTCAAGTTATGCACGCCAATTTTTAGGCCAGTATCAACCGCCTGAGGTTGAATCTATCACGGGACTATCTCCTTCGATTGCCATTGACCAAAAAAGCTCTAGTAAGAATCCTCGTTCAACTGTTGGAACTACTACAGAAATTTATGATTACCTCAGAGTTTTATTCGCTCGAATCGGAACACTTTATGATCCTGAAACAGGACTTGAGGTAAGAAGATACACACCTTCACAAATTGTTAGAGAAATTCTAAAACTTGGAGATAAAGCTAAACTTCAAATCTTAGCTCCAATTTCTTCAACCGATAAAATTAAATTTAAAGATCAGCTTTCTAAATTTTTAACAATGGGATTTTCAAGAGCAAGGTTAAACGGTGAATTAATCCAAATTGATGAAACCACTAAGACCCCTAAAGGATCATACCAATTAGATATAGTAATTGATCGTATCGTTTTAAAAGATGATATTGAAAAGCGAGTTGCTGATTCTGTTGAATACGCTCTTAAACTTGGTGATGGAAATGTTTCAATCTTAGTTAATGACAATAAAGAAATCACATTCTCTGAGCATAATAAATCGACAAAGGGTGATAAAATTTTCCCAGAACTTGAACCTCGTCTTTTTTCTTTTAATTCTCCAATAGGCGCTTGTGAAATTTGTAATGGATTAGGCGAAACAAAAACTTTTGACTTAGATCTTATGATATTTGATGAAAACTTACCACTTCTTGAAGGTGCCATAATACCACTCTCAAAAAGAAATTCTTTTCTTTATAAAATGGTCGAAACTATTGCCAATGTTGAAGGTGTAGATATTTCAGTTCCATTTAAAAAACTTCCA
Organism: Bacteriovorax sp.; assembly: GCA_030654205.1. Taxonomy (GTDB): domain Bacteria; phylum Bdellovibrionota; class Bacteriovoracia; order Bacteriovoracales; family Bacteriovoracaceae; genus Bacteriovorax. Next base: position 1,054 of record JAURXW010000129.1, on the reverse strand, counting down.
AAAAAGATGACGAATATTCTGTTTAATGGAACTGAAAAAGTTTATCGCTATTCTTTTACTTCTGAAAATTCTCATTTTGAATTTTCTAAAGCATTTCCAGGTCTTTCCGCTTGGCTGGAAAAAAAATTTTTGGAATCAGGTTCAGACAAAGTCCGCATAGAACTTGAAAAATTAATGAATATTAAGACTTGTCCAAGTTGTAATGGACTACGCTTAAATAAAGTTGCTCTCTCAACCAAGATTGGTGACAAACACATTATGGATCTTTGCACACTGTCTATTGCAGAATGTTTTGAATATTTAAATCATATCAAACTAGATGGTGAGAAAAAAATTATTGCTGATAAACTATTAAAAGAAATTGTCTCTCGTCTGCGTTTTCTTTTAGATGTTGGTTTAAATTATTTAACTTTAAATAGAGGAGCTGTTACACTTTCTGGTGGTGAGTCTCAGCGAATACGATTAGCAACTCAAATTGGTTCAGCGTTGTCAGGGGTACTTTACGTACTAGATGAACCAAGTATTGGCCTTCATCAAAGAGACAATGATCGATTAATCAAAACTCTTAAAGCGCTTAGAGATATTGGCAATACTGTATTAGTTGTTGAGCATGACGAAGACACAATGATGGCCTCTGATTACCTAATCGATATGGGACCTGGGGCCGGTATTCATGGTGGAAAAGTTGTTGCCCATGGAACACTTGCACAAGTGTTAAAAGATAAAAAATCCTTAACAGCTAAATTTCTTTCTGGTGAACTTAAAATTGAAACACCTACTACTCGAAAAAAAGCTTCAAAATTTTTAAAACTAAGTGGTGCTAATGAACACAATATTATTGATCTCACTGTCACAATACCATTAGGCGGCTTAGTCTGTATTTCCGGTGTTAGTGGTTCAGGTAAATCAACTTTAATTCACAAAATCTTAGTTCCAGCTGTTAAAACTCATTTAACTAGAACACATAAAACTCTTTATCAAAAATCAAATTTTAATTCACTCACTGGTGTTGATGAAATTAAAACTGTTATTGAACTTGATCAGTCTCCAATTG
>JAURXW010000127.1 GCA_030654205.1 Bacteriovorax sp. | reverse complement strand
TATTTAATAATGAAATAGATTTAGCTTTGTTTAATAAATCATGGAATTCTTCCTGGTTCATACCCAGCTCTGAACACATTTCTTCATCAGTAGCTGGACGCCCAAGATTAGCTTCAAGTTTAGAATAGGCCCTTTCAACTGTCTTGGCTTTTTCGCGAATTGAACGTGGAACCCAGTCCTGGGCCCGAAGTTCATCTAAAATCGCTCCGCGAATTCTAAATTCTGCATACGTTTTAAATTTATTATCACGAGATGGATCAAATTTTTCAATAGCATCCATTAAACCGATTACACCACATGAAATAAGATCATCTAGTTCAATATTTGATGGCAAACGCGATGCAATTTTTTGCGCAATGTACTTTACCAATGGAGCATACTCGATGATGATTTCATCTTTCACTTTTGGCCCAACTGTTGAACGGTAGTCTTTTAAGTTTTTTAATTTTTTAGATAGAGTCGACATGTGAGGCCTCCGTTAAACTGTAAATCGAACATCATGTTCGGAGCGAGTTGTGAATTTTGGTACAAATTCTGAATCTGTACTCAAAGCTGCGCCCTCTATCTCTTCGGTAAATTTCTTTACAATTTTCACGAAATTTTTATGCAGGGAAGAATTTTCCTGTTTTAGTAAAAGTGTATCGAATTGATCGACTGGTGCCTCAACATTGGTGATTCCACCAAGTATATGTAGTCGGCATTTTAAAAATGTTTCAACCGTTTCACTCAAGGTTTTGACCATTCTTTGATATTGTGGTTCCGATGATATTTTATTGATTAATAAGTGATTGTCATTGACACCAAATTCTTTATTGAGAATTTTAATCAACGAATAAGAATCAGTAACAGAAGATTTGTCTGGTGTGACAATAACAAAACGATAATCACTGTATGCATTTAAAGTTAGTGTTTCTTTTGTAATTCCGGCCGGACAATCGAGAATAATATAGTCATAATCGCGTTCGTGATTAACCAGAATATCAATGATAATACGATCGACTTCAAGATTTCGATTAAATAGGTCTATGCTTCCATTACAACCAGATAGTAAATGAAGATTTCCATCTTTATGAAGACAGTCATCGAAATCTCTTTGAGCTGAAATCAATTCATAAAAATAATTATTGATCGGTAAACCAAGTTTTACGACGGTATTTGATAAATTAGTATCACAATCGAGTAAAAGTACTTTGTAACCAGTATTGGCCAATATTTTTGCCATTTTTACTGCTACAGAAGTTTTTCCTACTCCACCTTTACCCGCGGTAACTGAAATAGTTTTTGCTTTAAGACTTGTTTTTTTAGACTGGTACTTATTCTGAGATACGAGCCAATCTCTTGGATTGGGTTTTTTTAAACTAAGCATGGACTTCCTGTCTCCTCTTAGGCTTACTACTGATAAATAAGTTCCATCATGGTACTCATTTATAAAATTATTTTATTTTAAGAAAACTTAAAAATCCCGGCCATTATTCTTTCTGCTGTAGCAGCTTCTAAATCATCAGGCACAACTTCACCTGTTCCAAAAAACTTATATGGAAGATCTTTGATATCCTGAGTGATATTAAAAAGTGATCCAAAATTCAAGCATGCATCTAGGTGTGATACAACCACACCATCCGAAAGTCTTCGGTATGTACCAAGAACCTTTCTATTATATAATTCTGTATGAATTGCGGAAAGAGTGATCAATACTTCCACTTTTGAAAATGCACGTCGTAAACCATCGATAAATTTCTTAGTGTCATTGCTCTCTGTCTCGTTACATTTGTAATCGATAAAAACACATTTACCACTTTCAATTGCTTTGCGGCATTCTGAAACAATTTCTGCAATACTTGCAACTTTTAAAACATTCATTCCAAATAATTTTTCTGCAAAATTCGATTTAGGTTCATTCACGGAAACAACGTTTCTGATAATTACAGAATCTTGTTTAATCGTACCGATTTTTTGGACAAGTGAGCTTTGGCCACATGATGCTTCTGAAAGAAAAACAGTAATTACTGGATTCTTCTGAGTCTCTTTGCCATTAACTGATGTAGAAAAAAGAGGCATTGCCGTACTTACTGATGTCAGCATTTCTCTGAGTGCAAATTCAAATACAACATCTGCATTTTCTACGTCTGATTCCGTAAGTTCAAATAAGCCTTTTTTAATTAATTGCTGAATATAACTTTCATTAATATCAAGACTTCTAAGAGTGGTGCGAAGTTGGTAAATCCCAATGGGTTCTTTTTTATGAATACGTTCAAAACTTCGAGTAAGCTCATAAAGTTTTTTTTCTAATTCATCAATTTTAGTTTTTTGTTTTTCGTACATTTCTTCACCAATCAATCTTGCCCCTGAGGAATTAACTGTTTGCTGTTGGATGGGCGCGGAACTTACTTCTCTTTTTGTTTGTGCTTGCGTAACTTCCCTATTGGCTTCCCTTCGAGGTGCTTGTGTTAAAGGACGACTTGCTTCCATTTCATCATCAAAATTAAAACTATTAGAATTTGATCTAGAATGTCTGTCTTCTTTTTCACCAAGACTTAAAAAATCATCCAGGCCTGCACTTATTCCAGACTTAATTTGTGAAGCCAAACCTTTTGTGGATGCAACTGGACGATTTAGTCCCATTGAACCATATCCAGCACCTGAACGTGGAGAATCTGAATTTGGCCGTCTATTATCTCTTGATTGTTCATGTTGATCTATCATATTTGCAATATACCCTGAGCTAGAGTTGTAAAATTCATCTTTTTGACTATCGTTTAAAACGGTATCTACGTGAGCTTTTCTTACGTAATTTTTTTCAGAAATAGCCGCTGTAATTTCGATTTTCTTTTTTTTGAAAGCGCCTTTTAATCCCTTATTCGTTAATGTTTTTAATATTACCGCATCAGGACCAAGTTCTCGCTTGATGTCTTTTAGTGCTTCTTCAATAGTGTCTGCTTCAAATTTTCTAACGTACATTTTTTACAACCTCACCGTTCCTAGTGATCTGATATTAGCATCGGGGCTCAATTCATTGTGGCTTACTACCACAAGGTTGGGGATAAATTTCTCAGTAAGTCGCTTAAAGTGTGAGCGAATAACTGGAGAGCAAAGAACCACCATCTTCTCACCCATATTTGTCGCTTCTTCAATTTTTTCATTGAGAGAAGCAAGGATGATCTGAGTAACTTTTGGGTCAAGCGAAAGCTGCTGCCCTTGATCCGTCTGAATAATATTTTGAGCAATTGACTCTTCAATATTACGATCTAAAGTAAATAAAGGAATATCACCTGAATCACTTTTTATCTTCTCAGTAATAGTTCTAAAAAGAGCTTGACGAGCGAACTCTGTAAGCGCTTCTGTGTCTTTAATTGTAGGGCCATACTCTGATAATGTCTCTAAAATTGTGCGTAGATCACGAACGGAAACCCCTTCTCTCAGTAAATTTTTCATGACCTTTAAAACTATTCCAAGATTTAAAATATCTGGAATTAAATCATTGACCAATTTTGGATTCGTCTCTTTAAAATTATCCACAACTCGCACAAGTTCCTGGCGTCCAAATAATTCATGGAGATTAGATTTTAAAAGTTCGGTTAAGTGAGTAGCTACTATTGTCGAGCAATCTACTACAGTATATCCATTATACTGAGCATCTTCTTTTTGATCTTCTGAAATCCAAACTGCACGGAGACCAAAAACAGGCTCGGTCGTTTCAACACCATCCATTTTTTCTATAACTGTTCCCGGATCCATTGCCAGGAAGTAATCTGACATCAATTCACCTTTCGCTATTTGAATTCCCTTAATTTTTACAGAATATCCACCTGGCTTTAATTCTAAATTATCTTTAATCTTAACCGAAGGAATAATAACCCCCCAATCCAAAGCAAATATTTTTCTCATATGTGTAATTCGTTCGAGTAGATCACCATTTTGTTCAGTATCAACCAAGTGAACTAACCCGTAGCCTACTTCAAGTTCAACAAGTTCCATATTAAGAAGTTCTTCCAGATTTTGAGGATTTGATTTTTTAGTAACTTCAACAGATTTTTGTTTTTCAGCCATTTCATCTTTTGTATTATTTTGCTCAATTTTATAAGCAACAAATCCTAACATTCCTCCCATCATAAAAAATGGAAGTTTTGGAAGACCTGGAATTAATCCAAAGAAAACTAACACAGCACCTGCAATATAAATGGCCTTTGGATGAACTTTAAATTGCTTAGATACTTGAGTTCCAATATTGTCATCATTGGTATTTCTTGTAACAAGAATACCGGCAGCAGTAGAAATAATTAAAGCGGGAATTTGAGTGACGAGACCATCCCCAACAGTAAGCAGCGTAAATGTTTCTGCTGCTTTCCCAATATCCATTCCATTTTGAGCAACGCCAATAATGATACCGCCAATAATATTGATTGCAGTAATTAAAATCCCTGCAATTGCATCCCCTCGAACGAATTTCGAAGCACCGTCCATAGATCCGTAAAAATCTGCTTCTTCGGCAACTTCTTTTCTTCTTCTTTTTGCTTCAACATCATTTATTAAACCCGCATTTAAATCGGCGTCTATTGCCATTTGCTTTCCAGGCATAGCATCTAAAGTAAATCGTGCTGCAACTTCTGCGACTCTTCCCGCACCTTTTGTTACAACCATAAAGTTAATAATGACGAGAATAATAAAAATAACGATACCAACAACGAAATTACCTTCAACAACAAATTCCCCGAACGACTTAATAATTGATCCTGCCGCTTCTGTCCCATCAGTTGGACCATGGATTAAAATATTTCGAGTTGAAGCTACGTTTAAAGCAAGTCGAAAAAGTGTCGAGATTAAAAGAACAGAAGGAAAAGTTGAAAAATCTAAAGGTCTTTTTGTATAGAGTGCAACCAACATAATCATTACTGAAAAAGCTAAAGACAGTGCTAATAATAAATCCAATATAAATGGATGAATGGGAACAATCATTACAATTAAAATCATCAAAATACCGACGGCCGCCAGAACGTCTGGGCCTTGGGTAAAGATCTTCATTTTTTTTAACATGTCGTTCATAATTCACCTATTCGTTAGACATAAAAATTAAGCCAACGCTTTTTTCTTTTTCTTTAATTTGTAAACAAATGCCAAAACTTCGGCTACGGCTTTATATAAATTACGAGGAACCGGTGCTCCTACCTTAACTGTTTTATAAAGTGTTCTCGCTAAAAGTACATTTTCGACAATTGGAATATTATGCAATTTTGCAATTTCTCTAATTTTTAAGGCCATGTGATCTTGGCCTTTACCAATAATCATTGGTGAAACCATATTTATTTGGTCATATTTTAAAACGATACTTATATGTGTAGGGTTAGTAATAATTACATCGGCTGTTTGCACATCTTTAATCATGCGCTTTCGTGACATCTCTCTTTGCATTTGACGAATTCTTTGCTTGATTTCAGGATTCCCATCTTGCTCTTTACTTTCTTGTTTAATTTGTTGCTTTGTTTGTCTTAGTTTTTTTTGATAAGTAATTTTTTGATAAGTAAAATCCATCATGGCCACAATACCTAAGGCCATTAACATTGCAAAAGCTAATTTCATCAAAAGTTCTTTTCCATAAATAAAAGATTGGAAAAACTCGAGGTGCATAAAACCATTGTATCGAGAAATATCATCTTTTAAATAAACATAAACAACTGATAAAACCACTGCAAACTTTATGATTCCCTTAACTGCTTCAAAAATAGACTGCATTGAAAAAAGTTTTTTAATACCATTGAGTGGATTGACTCTATCGAAGTTTAATTCAAGAATGTCTGGTGAATAAAGAAAACCAATTTGCGCAACTTGAGCTAGAATACCAGCACAAAGAGCAGTGCACATAACAGGTGCCCCACATTTTAGAGCAACCATAAACGTTTTTGTAGCGATGGTATTGAGTGATTTTTCAGAATAGGCCGATGCAATATCAAGAGTGTAAAGCCATTCAATATATTTTGACATTTCTTCGTATACATAAACCAATGACATCGACAAAGTCATTAAGCATGCAGCAAGGACAAGCACGGACGTGAGTTCTTTCGAAGTGGCAACATCCCCTTTTTTCCTAAACTCATCAATTCTATGTTGGGACGGTTCTTCGGTCTTTTCCCCGTCGTCCTGATCATCGGCCATCCTAGCCTTCTCCTATAAAATTTATGTCATATCCTATGACATGAATTGAAACCACTGCCCTAATTTTTCAGTATATATTCTAAAACAGGTTTGAAAAAATTCGTCTGAACCTGCAACGAAAACTAAAAGTCCTAAGCCAATATTAATTGCAAAACTTACAGCGATAACATTCATTTGTGGAACTGCTCTTGAAACAATCCCCATAACTGAATTGATAACAACGTTAATAAAAATCATTGGCGTTGAAAGCATTAAGGCCGAGATAAAAAAGGACTTAAACATTGTAATAAAAAACTCTGGTGAGTGGGCCATTTTTCCTAGATTATAAATATGAACTGATGAAAAAGAATGAACCACTCCTTTAAACATTGGCAATAAAGCCCCAGAAGTTAAGACCATCATTAAAACAGTCCATTCAATTAATCTTTCAAATGGCCCAACTTGACCACCAGCACTTGGATCAAAATAATGAAGGGCATTGAAACCAACTTGCTGAGTGATAATGGCACCTGCTGAAACAAAAATGCTCATAATTGATTTAACAAAAAATCCAATCGCTAAGCCAATAATGGTTTCAAAAATTGTTAAATACCAAAAGCTATCAACTCCCACATACTTAATATCCAACA
>JAURXW010000099.1 GCA_030654205.1 Bacteriovorax sp. | reverse complement strand
TATTTATATAATTTATCACTAATAAAAAAATTGGCTAAATAAATTTTTATAAAAATGTTAAAAAAATTGAAATAGTAAAATTAACTTTAAAAAGAAGATTAGAAATACTCAATAAAAACAGACACTAAGGCATTTTTCTCGCCAAAAGTTAAATAAAAAAAAAAGAAGATCTGTAAATAAAATGGATTAAAATCATTACCCATAAAAATGGGCAATATAGCTTAACTAGTTGATTCTTTGTTAAATAGTAATGAAAATACTCTGCAAAATTAGTACAGAATAGCGATTTTTTTTCCTTCATTATTAAAAATTTTTCTAAATTTTTTTAAATAATTAGTAATCAACATTTGCCCATAAATAAAATAGATGTATCATATTATGATAAACAACTCTTATTCAGGAGCTTCATCTGAAACATCAAAATCAAACAGGTTTTAGTTTGGTTGAAATATTAGTGGCAGTCGGCATGTTGGCGGGGCTTACACTTGTTTCAATGAATCTTGCAAAGCAGGCCACATCGACCCAAAAAAAATTAGAGACTGATATTGAAGCAGATTTTATTACGAGAGAAATTACAGGAATTCTCTCTGACCCTTTAAAATGCACGCCCCTGCTCGCTGGTTTTAATGCGGCCTCTACAGCAGCTGGAGCTATATTAAATATTAACGGTAAATATGCAGCTTCTTTAACTACAGGGTACGGAGCTTCACAGCTTAAAGTTGATTCATATTTAATTTCCAATAGTGGCTTTTCAGAAATAACAGATACCAATACTGAAACTTCTTTAGTCATAAATTTTACAATGCCTAAAATTATTTCAACTACAGTTCCAACTATGAGAGCACGACGGATTAAATTAATCATCACTAAATCGGGTGCTAATATTTTAACTTGTAAAAGTGCATGGGTAAATTCATTAGATTATTGGTCTAAAAGTGGAAATAATCTTTTTTACAGTGCTGGCAAGATAGGTATCGGAATATCAACTCCAACTGAAATACTTGAAGTCGGAGGTAATTTTGCGGCGACTACTGGAAAATTCAATAACGATAGTGGAGTCACGTTTGTTAATATAAGCCAGCATTATGTAGAAGCGAACTCCGGAGGAGTGCTTGCCTTCAATGCAGAAAGGGCCGCTTGGCATCCAACTTTAAATGATAGTCTTGGAATTATTTCATTTCAAAACGGGGTTAATTGGAACAGGGCCGCCTTAATAGAAGCCTTTGCTGCTGAGAATTTCGATGCTGTGGCCAGTGGTTCTTACGTTACTATATCGACTTCACCTCTAGGCGCAAATATACCTTCCGAAGTCATTCGTTTCACTGAAAATGCTAAAGTCGGAATTGGAACAACTACTCCTTCAGAAAAACTACATATTGTAGGAAATTTGCGAGTGCAAGGATCAACTGACTGCACCTTAGGCAATGGTGCTGGTGGAACCAATTGCACATCAGATATTCGACTCAAAAAAAATATCCAAGAGATTAAAGATTCTCTTGAAAAAATACTCTCACTTCGCGGTATCGAGTTTGAGTGGAATGAAAAATCTCAAAGTCCAAATAAACATGCAATAGGAGTTATCGCTCAGGAAGTGGAAAAAGTTTTTCCAACCGCTGTTATTGAAGATTTGCAAAGCGGTTACAAAAAAGTCGATTACGCTGTCCTTGTCGCTCCTCTCATTCAAGCATTCAAAAAATTATACAATGAGATAACTACAATTAAAAATGAGAACAGTAAAAATGAAGAAATTATTGCTGGCTTTAAAGATAAAATTAAAAAAATTGAATTAAAAAATGCATCACTTGAAGAAAGACTGTTAAGGATGGAGAAACTAATCAATAAACATGAATAAAAAACCATGGGCAATCATTTTTCTTTCAGCTCTCTTTTTCATTTTACCTATTTTTAATATTATGGGGACCTGCTATATTTTACAGTCCGAATATACTTTGCCTGATTATCTTTATGATCTTTTTTTAAATCACAAAAACTATGGGAGCCTCGCAGGAATGATTCTTCCAAGTTTAGTAGCAGGAATTTCACTTTTTAGTGTAAAAAAATGGAGCTATCCCGTCTTTTTAATAAGTATTTATTCAATCGCTTTTCAAATGATTTACACATTTTCCCCACATTTAAAATTTCCACAATTAATTTATACGATATTACTACCTGTACTTGTTAATATTTTTTATGTCTCTTATATATTATTACCAAAAATACGGGCACCTTATGACAATAAAAGACTTCGTTGGTGGGAAGCAAAACCGCGATATTTTTTTTCAACCGAAGTCAATATCAGATCAAATGGAAATAAAACTTTAGGTAAACTGGTCAATATATCAGAAGGTGGCATCAATGCAGCGGTAGATGGCACGATTGATCAGAGTGCAGATGTTGATTTAACGTTTGAAGTACTTGGTAAAGAAATAGAATTAAAGGCCAAAACTGTTTATCAAAATCCAAATGGAAGCACTTATGGTTTTCAATTTAAAAATTTAACAAAGGAACAGAAAAAAATATTAAAGAAATTATTGAGAGATTTAGCTCGATTAAATATGAAGCTAAAACGCTAACAAGTTAACCGAAGGTAATGGGTGGAATGGTTAAATTTACCCATAAAAGTAATATATATTATATTGTGGTAACATAGTGAAAACTTAATTTTTTATGGAGATATTTTATGGATTTCGATGAAGCAATCAAAGCCCACAGCGCTTGGAAACAAAAACTTGGAGCGTATTTGAAGAATCCAGATAAATCTTTAAAAGCA
>JAURXW010000097.1 GCA_030654205.1 Bacteriovorax sp. | reverse complement strand
CGCCGCCCCAATAACAAACAGGATAAAAAAATGACCGAAAACCCAGCAACAAACAAAGTGACCTACTGGCAACCGTCGGCAGGCGAAACCATCGCAGGCGTAATTCAAGGCAGCGGCGCTTTGAATAATTCACTCTATGACTAAAAGAAAACCATGCTTTTACAGAAGGATAACGGCTCGGTTGTGAGTGTTGGCCTAAATCGTTACTTGATACACAGCTTGAACCAACATAACACCGCATTGGGGGATTTAGTCACAGTGACTTTTCATGGCAAAGAGCAGAAAAATAACGGGCGTTCTTTCAATCGATACACTTTGCTGGTTGATAAGATTAGTCACTCAGTATAAAAACAAAAAAACGGTTACTTTTTATTAGTAATGTAACTGCCCCCCTTTCTCAGACACTAGAACATATTTTATTTTTGAGAAATGCACAATGAAAGACCAGACCCTCAGCTTTGGAAGTCAAAATGTAAGCTTGGTTGTGCAACATCTCTGCGCGGCCCGACTAGGCTTAAATAAAATTTTGACCTTGCACGTGAAAGACCTCCCCCAATATTTACTACCTGAATATCTACCTAAACACAGGCTGCGCGGCAGTAAACAAATAGTGTTTCAAAGAACAGCCTCTGCGGCTTACAATGAATGCTAGCCACTGCCGTATTTTAGTTTTTTAAATATTATTTGGTCTCATTGAGTAGAGCACAAAGGATAGTCATGACATACAAATTTAAATTTACAGAGCAAAACGCTGGGCGTGCATCTGATTTTGAGACGAAAACACTGCTTTATTTGTTGGGAATTGATCAGGATCGCTCAGAAATTAGCATTGTTTTTATCGATTGTTTTAATGATATAACCGGCGCAGACTTAAGTTGTGAATCTTTATGGGATTTTCAGTCAAAAAACGTAAGCAAACTTAACCCGCGAAAAACAGGAGAATCTTTGTTTACACTTTTTTGGAATTTCAGTTCCAAATTTGAATTTCGAAAATATGCATTATTCATCCCACAACCCAAACAATCCTATCTCAATAACTCTACTTCTCTTGAATTTGGCATCGAAAATTTCGGCGACAACAAAGATACAATCCGGGAAGGCTTGGTATTAGAGCATCTTCGACGCACTAAGGCTAAAAATCTAAGTGCTGAAGAACACAAACAAATTGATTTATTTTTGAAGGAAGTGGTTTTTATTATCGATAGAGGCGAAAAATATGACTATGTTATGAACCTAGTCTCATTTAAGGACAAAAACTTAAAGCCAAAAAAGTTTTACTCAGATATTTTTGACGAAATACGAGTAGTGCAAAATAATAAAAAATTCCGTTCCATTCATAACCTAGCCATTAATAAAATTCCCGAAGCATTGAGCTTTGATAAACACCTTCATGTTAGGGAAATAACATCATTAGTGGTCACTCGATTGGTAGGAGTTGATTTATTTAAACGCCAAGCGATTCCACTAGATTTCTTACCAGAAGTGCATGATCTTGATCATAATGACGTTAAAGACTTAATTCAAAAATGCAAAGAAAAGATAAGCCGCGCTGTTTTTAATAAGAACAGTAAAGAGAATTTTTGGGGATTTCTTGAAAGCGCCATTTCAAAGCTTTTAACAGATCCTGAACTTTCCTGTAGAAAAGTCTATGACATTGTTACTATCAATGGAGATAAAAGATTCAGTTACTTAACTGGATTATCAGGTGTGTACTTGATTTCACTAATAAAAGAAGGATTTGAACAATGATAGTGCTCGAAACTGGTTTTGGCGACGCAGCTGAGGCTTTTCTCGAAAACAGAATATCGCCCGGTGTTAATATAATCTTTAGTGATGATAACAATAAAGGAAAAACCTTGGTTATTCAGGGTCTCATGTATTCCATGGGAAATGAACCAATTTTCCCGTCAGGCTTCAATCATAGAAATTATATGTTTTATTCGAAAATTGAAAGCGGCGGTACAGAATGGTCGTTATTGCGAAAGAATAATTCCATGCTTGTTTTTTCAAATGGAAAAATACTCGCGTTTGATAGTATTTCAGAATTCAAACATTATTTTCATTCAACTATCCATAATCTTCCGATAATCAAGAAAGATAAATCCAATAAAATCGCTGATTTAGCCTTAGTGTTTCAGTTATTCTTTTTGCCCCAAGACAAACGCAATACTTCTAATGTGTTTAATTCTGGTTATCATAAAAAGCCTGATTTCTATGAATTGGTATATTCATTGTCTGGGAGCGATCCCGTTGCTATGGATGAAACCCAAATTATAGAAATTAAGGATGAAATAGCTAAGCTTGAAGAAGAGGGTAAAATCACAGCTAGGCGTTTAAAGTTTTCAAAATCTCATCCAAAAATTGCTGAAATTACTCATAAATCAAGTGATAGAAAATCTTTCGAGGCTAAACGTTTGGTATTGGAAAGCATAAACAAAAGAATTTCTGAGCTTCGAAAAGACAGGGCGCGGGAAGTAAACAGGAAAATCAGACTAGAACAGTTGATTTCTGAGCTTAACTCATTGAATCGTGATTTATCTACCGGGCGGGTGATTTGCGCTGATTGTGGTAGCAACAAGGTAGTGTTCAAGAATCTCGATTACTCATTTGATGTAAGTAATCAGTTTGTTAGGAATGAAATCCTGGGATCAATAAAAAATGAAATCGAAATAAAGAAGGAAACTATTGATGAATTTACTCGGAGCCTAAACTACGAGCAAGATCAGTTAAACAAAGAATTGGAATCTACCCCGAAAAGCCTTCAAACGATACTTCTTCACTCGGAAGAAATTTTATCCGATGTGGAAATAGACAACAAATTAACGGAAATAAACCAAAAGATTGACGAATTAAAACGGGAACTAAATACGTCAGAAAAAACTAAATCAGATACCAAGACAGCGAATCAAAATGTAATTGATGTTATATTGAATATGATGAATTCTATCTACAAGGATATGGATCCAAATGGACGTTTATTTTTTGATGAAATTTTTACAAAAAAAGGAGAAACATACTCGGGAAGCGAAGAACAAGAATTTTATTTTGCAAAAATTGTTGCGCTAAGTAATATTTTAAATCTTGACTATCCAGTGATTATTGATTCATTTCGGGATGGTGAATTATCTTCTGGTAAAGAGAATTACATGATTGAGAAGTATTTGAGCTTAGGAAAACAAGTAATTCTATCTTCAACGCTTAAACAAGAGGAATACTCTTCTAGCAAATATTCTGATTTTATTGGCGTAAATACAATAGATTATAGCGTTAATAATACAAGCCAGATTTTAAACACGAATTATGTTTCTCAATTTTCTGATATTCTCAAGAGATTTAATATTGTGATGGAAAATGGGTAACATGGTTAATAGCCAAGTAGGGGGCGCATCGCGCACCATTTACGAATACCAGAAGACAGGGCAATTCTAAAGCATTCCATTGAGCAATCCATTTCGGGTATCAAGATTCCCAGCATGGTTGGACAACAAAAAGGGGCGCGATGCGCCCCC
>JAURXW010000086.1 GCA_030654205.1 Bacteriovorax sp. | reverse complement strand
CATTTATTTCAGCATCAAAATTTTCACTATTTTTTATCATTGTACTCAAACGCACAATTTCTTTAACAACTTCAATTCGCTCTCGTTTTCTAACACCGGTAAACTGTTTTAAAAGTACTAAAAATATATCTTTTAACTGCGCAAAACTAAAACAAACAAGGGCCGTTGCAAAAGTTCCACCAAGGACAATCCCCATACTGTGAACATTAAAAAATACGCTAGTATTTTTTACTTCTCCAAAAAGTGACCAAAGGACTATAAATATACCTGCTAAAATACCAACAGGTGTTGAAAAGCTCATCTCGTAACTCCATTCATTAAAAAATCATCTATTAAGCGGCGTCTGCATCTTCATCTACTTCATCTGTTAAGTCTAAATCGTCGGTCATATCCAAATCATCTTCAGTATTCTCTTCAACGATACTTGCTTTTTTAGCAGCAAAGCTTAATGTTTTGGCGTGTTCAGAAAGTTTAAATTCGCCGTTTTTGTAAGCAATTAACAAATTACTTATAAATTTAGCTCCTAAAACTTCTGCTTTTTCTTCGTTGAAATCACTATTGGGATTTTTTAAATTATCTTGAACAATTTCTTTTGCTTTTCCATCGATGGCACTTGCAATTAAAAAATTCCCAATATCAATTGGCATTGAAAAAATAATCATTGATTTTTCTTCAACATCATATTTTCGCATTGATTCTTTTAGAACATTTTGAGGCACACTCAAAATATCACGAGGGGCCCAAAAAACTTCTCGAATGGACTTGATTGAATCTTCTGAAATAGAAGATAACGAATCTAAAAAATCATCTTGAACTTTAAGTTTTTTGAAATAAATAACACTTAGTAAGCTTGGAATAATAAGAGATGAATGTATTTCACTAGCTGAAACAACATCATTACTTCTAAGAGATGTTGAAGAAAAATTAATTATTTTTTCAACTTCTTCCATTATTTCGCTTTCAGAAATATCATTAACATCTATAGCAATTTTCCATTCGTCAAGATCTAGATCTTTTAAGAATTCACTTCTGTCACTTCCTTCAAGAAGATCCATGATAATATGATACGATGCTGAGTTAGCATTATCTTGCAGATAACTTCTAAAAACAGGTGCTGGTATTCTTTTAATAACTCCCAACTGAACATCGGGAATACCTGAGAGAATATTCTTTTTAATTTTTAAAACATCCATCGATAGAGCTTCAATCGTTTCATCAAACCATGTAAAAAAATCGATATTATTAACAAAATTAAATCCTGAATTTTCCATTAATGAAAAATGAGTCTCTTTAAAATTTGCTTTTATTTCATCACAATATTTTTTTTCAAAAACATAAGGTAATAGTTTTTTAATACCTGAAGCATTTTTTTCATTTTTCGTGACTAAATTGGCAATTTCTAGAGGTTTATCTAGAAGTATATTTTTAAAAATGACTAAATTTTCTTTGAATTTATCAGATGCTTCACGGTGATCAATAATAAGAGACTCTTTATTTTTATCCCCATCTTTATCCTTATCTTTATCAGCATTAGTTTTTCCACTAAGGCCTCCTTTTGCAGTGAAATTTTTGAAAGATTCTGCAATAGAATATAAAGGTCCTTTTAGGAGCAAGGCAAAAATAACAACTCCAAACACAGCGACTAAGGCAAAAATTAATACTCCGATTAGTCTCATCACTTCTGGGACATGCTTGTTGGCGATGCCTTTGATAAAAGAAATCAAATCTTTACTTTCGTTAGTAGCTTGATCAAAAAATGAACGTGTTGACTCTAAGTATGAAACCTTAACTGAAGTTTTAATAGAATCGAGAGTTGAGGTTGTAATTTCTTCAATTTCTTTATTAATTGAATCATTCAAGGCCTCGTAAACTACAACTTTCACAGAGGCATTGGCGATGCTCTTATCTTGAAGGGATACTTCCTCTTTTATTATCTGATTTTCTAAAAGATATATGCTGTTAAGTTCATTACCAATGATGGGCCCATTAGATTTGGGCTTAATGGTGTTTGTGTTTAATTTTAGAAATACACTAAATTTAATTTTACCCAAGTAACTGGTTAAATTACTTTCTAATTTCGAGCTTAATTTTGTTTTAAGAAGCTCAATTTCTTGATCTGTGTAGAGTTTCTCACTTGCTAATTTTGTATTATCAAGCTTCGCAGTCTTGGCGAGAGCTACGTTTATACTGAAAAAGAATAATAGTATTAGTATTTTATTCACAAAAGATATTTCGGAAGCTAGTTAAATTAATTTAGGGTAAAGAAGGATAAAAGGTGGATAAAAGAAAATAAAAGACCTACTCTGAATACTATACTTATTCGCTCTTGTCAGAGATAATTGGAATATACAATGAAATTTTTAAACTTTGACCTAAAACACTTTCAATTTTAATTTTGCCATTTAAATCATCAATATAATTTTGAATCGCACTCATCCCAATTCCTCTTCCCGAAGTTTCCGTCTCACTGGCCGCAGTTGAAAAACCTGGATAAAAAATTAAATCAAAAGCACTTTTATTTTCAAAATGACTTAAATCAATTC
>JAURXW010000075.1 GCA_030654205.1 Bacteriovorax sp. | reverse complement strand
AATTTCAAATTCCAATTTCCGGGTTGATTTATAAAATGATTCGGTGCTTCTGAAAATATCCAATGATAAAAATCAACTTCAATTAACAGAAGA
Organism: Bacteriovorax sp.; assembly: GCA_030654205.1. Taxonomy (GTDB): domain Bacteria; phylum Bdellovibrionota; class Bacteriovoracia; order Bacteriovoracales; family Bacteriovoracaceae; genus Bacteriovorax. The sequence goes on along the minus strand of JAURXW010000075.1, from coordinate 10,679 downwards.
GCAAAATATTTTGCTGTATATTAATCAACGTAATTATCCATATTCATTAAAACCGTTTACTCTGCTTTCTGGTGAGTTGGTTTATCATTTGGGCCCATATTTTGGTGTGTTATATCCGTTTGTTAAAGGTATCCCACCAGGTCCCTCTGACTATACCTGTAAAGAAGTTGGGCTTGCGTTAGCATCGCTGCACTCTCTTGTTCATGATCCTGTTGCATTGAATAATTTGCGCCCACATGAAAGCGTAGGTTTTGGAGCAGCAGAAATTCTTAGATATTCAGAAAGTGCGAGTTGCCCAGCTGATTACCGCGAAGCTTTTCAATATTTTTTCCCAGATAATTTACAAGCATTTTTGGAAACAGCATTTGAAAAAGGAATCATTCATGGAGACCTTTATTACGACAACACCCTCTTTGATAATAACAGCCTAAGTACCGTCCTTGACTTTGAACAGGCCGGAAGAGGGGAATATTTACTCGATTTAGGCATTTCTCTCTCTGGAACTTGTTTAGAGAAAGGAAGAATTATCACGCCCCTTGTAAACTCGTACCTTGAAGGTTATGAAGCTATTAGACCATTAAGCAGTACTGAATTAAAATTTCTTGATCATGCCATCATTTTGGGACTTCTCTCAATTTCGCTTTGGAGAATCAAGCGCTTTAAAGAAAGAAATTTAAATCCTTTGATGGAAAATTCGTATCAAGATCTTTTGGTGCGAGCGATGAATTATTATCAAATGAAACAACTAGGAAAATAGACCATGGCAAAGACGGCCCCAAAACCAGATAGAAAATACTCTGATCGCACTCCTCGTGAAGAAAGATTGGAAAGAGAAGCAAGAAAATCTAAACCAGTCAGTGATGTAAAATCCAACGCTCGCGCTAAAGTTAATCCAGATGGAACTAAGACATTTGACCAATCAACATTCTTTGCATCTTGTCCACGAGAAGTTGAACATCTACTTGAAAAAGAAATTAGAGGTTTAGGAATTACCCGAATTGAAGTTGAAAAAGGTGGAGTTGCTTTTAAATGCGAAACCGAAGAAGCATTAGATGTTTTACTTCAATCCAGAGTAGCTTCAAGAGTTTTTAAAGAAATTCAAGTTTATACAATCACCAGTGAAAAAGATATTTACACAATGGCCAAAGAGAAATGGTGGGATAAAATTTTTTCAGTTAATCAGACATTTAAAATTAACACATTATTTGATCGCGAAACTAAAGAGCATTTTAGCAATTCAATAATTTTCTCTCAGCTGTTAAAAGATGCCATTGCTGATAATTTTAGAGAAAAATTTGGGGAACGCCCTTCTGTTGATACCGGTCGACCAGATATTACGTTTCTTTTAAGAGTAGAAAGAAAGCCGGGAAGTGATTTATTTAATGCTCGAATACTCGTCGATATGTGTGGCGAGCCGCTTTCAAATCGTGGTTATAGAGAAGAATCTCTCAAAGCACCATTAAGAGAAAACTTAGCTGCTGCCATTATCTTAACAACTGATTTTGATCCTTCAGTTGATCTCTTTACTGATACAATGTGTGGAACTGGAACTCTTTTGATTGAAGCTATTTTGATACGAGCAAAAGTCGCTCCTACTTATTTAAAAATTAGACACTTTATTGAAAAGAAAGTTCCTGTTTTTGATTTTATTAAGCACCCGTGGTTTATTGTCGATAGAAAATCTGTTCGGTTATTTGATGATAAGGCCCAGGCCATTTACAATCATTCATTGAGCGCCTTGAATGAATTACAAACAAGACAATTTTTTGGTTTTGACATTACCGAACGAGCTCTTGAAACAACTCGCGCCCATCTTTACAATGCTCATATCGATCCACAAATAGTCACCCTGAACAAAAGGGACGCAACAAAAATCACTCCGATGGATGAACCACCTGGAATTGTTATTTGTAATCCGCCTTACGGAGAACGTATGGGTGAAGAAGAAGAACTTAAAAATTTATACCGAGACTATGGAGAGAATTTAAAACAAAACTTCAAAGGTTTTAGAGCTTATATTTTTACGTCTAATCCACTTTTAAGAAAGAGTATTTCACTTGGAACTTCTAAACGTTATACTTTCTATAACGGAAGTCTTGAGTGTCGACTTTTGAAATACGATCTTTACTAATATTTTAAATTATTGATTTAATTTTTCAGAAAGCTTCATCGCTAAATTCGGTGAAGCATACTTTAAAAAAGTAATCGGATTAATAATTTTATCAAAATGTTTTGACGACTTTGAGAAAAAGTATGAAGAAACATCCGAGTCTTTCAAGAAAATAGTATGTCCTTTATTAGAAAATTTTCTTGAAACATATTCTGAATCCAGAAAACAAACTTCGCGAATCATAAAATTTTTAGCCACATAAATGATGACACTGTAATCTGAAAGATCGACCAGTGTTTTTTTAATTTTTACACCTTTAGGTGAAGAAACATCACTCCATTCCACTTGAATCTCAACTCGCTTGCCATCTCCCATCACGAAATCAAATCCGCGTTGTGAAGTCGACTTAACTTGTTTTAGGCCAAAAATACATTTGGCGTACCATTCCCCCAATTGAGTTGGAAGATTTTTGTTATTTAGTAGAATTTGTTGGTGAGCTAAAATTTCATACGAGCGATTAACCAATTGAATCTGATCGAGAATCAATTTATTATTTGGCACATAAACGATCGATATTTTTTTAGCGTCTCTTCGAAGTAATTTTTTTGAAAATTGCTTTTCAAACCAGATTTGAAAATATTCATTGTTTGAAAGTTCAAAAGAATCATAAACAAAACCAATTCTCAAAAGAGAATTAATGTCTTTATATTCTGGCACACGTTTTTGGATATATTTCAGTGGAGCGAATTCCATACGGTCTTCGCTCATTACAAAGAATTCTTCCTTGTCATAATCACTGCTTCCATGAGTAGTTGACGAGAAGAGTTTAACTTCAACGTTTAGTTTATCTATTTCCAAATGTTCGTCTCAATTTTAAAAGTTACAAAATTATCTTTATTGTAACATCAAAAAAGCTAAACATTCAATTGCGATAGGTCTTCAGCAAAGGCCAGCATTGAATAAGATAAACCTACGTTTTTAACTAGCTGTTGTTGCACAAAAAATCTAAAGTCGAGCATTTTGCTCTGGTAATAATCTTTTTCCTCTTGTCCATTAGCAGTTGCCAGAGAAAGACTCGCTTCGCAAGCACCTTCAAGTAAAAGCCAAGAAGCTACAAGATTCCCGCTAAAACTCAAAAAGCTTGTTGCATGAAAAAGAATAGCGTCCATTTTTCCTTCTTTTGCTTCTTTGCTAAAACGTTGAAGAATAATTTGAGCTTTTTCTAAATTTTTTCCAATTAAGGCCAATTCTTCTGGAAAAGCTTTGGCCTCAGGACGCGCCATAGTCTTTTGCATTTTTGCACCAACACTCATAAAAGTTTTAGCATTATCTTTTAAAACTTTTCTCATCGTGAAGTCGATGGCCTGAATTCCATTTGTTCCTTCGTAGATGGTGGCAATTTTAGTATCACGAGCAAATTGCTCAATTCCATACTCCGAACAAAATCCATATCCACCGTGAACTTGAATAGCATCAACTGCTACTTGGAATCCTTCATCGGAACAATAGGCTTTGCAAATAGGAGTTAAAAAAGCAATTTCATCTTGCAGCGATTTATCCCCAGCATGAACTTTATCAAAAAGATCTGCGGTATAAAGCACAAGTGCTCTCATTGCTCTTCCCATTGAGCGCATTTTTAATAATGTTCTTTTAATATCTGGATGATGAACGAGTTCTTTTCCAAACTGCGATCGTTCACGTGCGTATTGTTCAGTAAGCATATAAGCTAAATTTCCTTGAGACTCTCCTTGAACTCCACAAAGAAGGCGAGCTTCATTCATCATAATGAACATATTGGCCATACCATCAAACTCTTTGCCGATTAATACACCTTCACAGTTTCCATTGGTTCCAAAAGTCATTTCACAAGTGGCCTGGCCGTGGATTCCCATTTTTTCTTCAATTTTTGTACAGCGAACATCGTTAGGAGTTCCATCCAAACGAATTTTAGGAACAATAAAAAGTGAAAGTCCTTTTGTTCCTGCTGGTGCTCCCGGAGTTTTAGCTAAAACCATGTGTACAACATTTTTATATAAATCATTATCTCCTGAAGAAATAAAAATTTTGATTCCTTTAATTTTAAAATTTCCATTTCCAACAGGTGTGGCCGTTGAAATTGCGGCCCCAACATCACTCCCCGCTCCTGGCTCGGTCAAACACATTGTTCCACCCCATTCACCAGTCATCATTTTTGGAACATATGTATCTTTTTGTTCAGTTGAACCAACTTGTAAAATAACATCCATCGCCCCACGAGTAAGCCCCGGATACATAGCAAAAGCTACGTTCGCGCCATTCATAATTGATTGGCAAATAAGAGCAACCGAATGAGGAGCTGGCATACCGCCAATTTCTTCAGCGTAACCAATTCCGTACCATCCATTTTCATAGAATTTTTTTAAAGGTGAGTGAAATGATTTGGGAACAGTGACTTGACCTTCTTTTGAAAGTTGCACACCTTCATGATCTCCGCTGGTTCTGCTCGGATAAATTTCTTTTTCGATAAATTTGTTACATTCATTGATAACATCTTTCATGTCATTTTCTGCGTAGCCTGTATGGTTTTGTATTTTGAGAACGTTGAATAGATTGAAGTAAATATCGCGAAGATCTGTTTTGAATTGGGCCATTTTTATCCATCCTTTTAATAAAATATAACTAAATTATAAATTATAAATTATTTGGTTGGATTGGAAAGAGGAAGTATATGCTCTTGAAACTAAAATCCTTCCCAGTGTTCTAGTACTGGGAAGGATGAATATACGTTAAGGAAATTTATCTGATATAGAGCAAGTTCGTTGATTTTTTATCTACATTGTTTAATTTGTAAACCGGATTAGCCTGGATTGGAAAATCTGTTCTGATAACATATGTATAGTTATCACTTGTTCTTAAAGTTGAAAGAGAACCATTTGATTGGTAAACCACCGTTTTTCTAAGAATATCATTCAATTCAGCTTTTTTAGCATTTATATCAACTTGGTATTGATAAACTATAACTTCATTAGAGATGCTAGTAGAACACGATTGGTAATCAATTCCAAACCACCCATCTTTGGTCACACAATTATTTACCATATTTCCAAAATGATATTCGGTATAGTAATTAGTATTCTGGGTAGGAAAACTACTATTATTAATTGCATTGGCTAAAGTTTGAAAATTTGCATCAGCATTAATAGTAGAAATGGGCGAAGTTGCTATACCAACCGGACCAGTTGCACTCACTGAATTATTTTTTCCACAAGAAACAATCAAAGCTAATACCATTAAAGTTACTAAAAATTTTTTCATATACGACCTCCTACAGGCGTGTTGGGACTAAGCTGTTTGCTAATATACAAAGCAACGAGTGTGCCAAAAAGGTAATATCGATCTGGACTATAAATATAGTGAGTTACTAACCGGACTTCAGTACCTGTATGAAGAACCTACATACACCTGTAAAAAGATTGGTCGATTTTCAGGTTTTTTAGCGGCCATTGTCTAAAAAATAACAGTGTGTAAGTTTAACTCCAGAAGCCCCATTAATTTTTTTGATATGTAAATATAAGGCTAGAAGCATGGATCTAATCCCTACTCTCTTTATATAGAAGGATTATTACGATGAAAAAATTAGTCATTAGTAAAATTATTGCAGTTCAAATCATTACAATGATGTCGTTTTCAGCGATGTCTCAATCCAACAAAGAGATCGATGAGAAAAGCTATTTTGATATAAAAGAATTAATCTCTCCTTATACTAGTTGGGGAATTAATCCTTACAATCCGGCCAATATAAATCTAACAGGCGCATGGAAACACTTTAAGAAGAATAAAAACATAGTTGTTGCCGTAGTAGATACCGGTGTCGATCCAACTCATGAATTTTTAGCAAAAAATATTTTCATTGAAAATGGCAAAGTCGAATCTTCTCAATACGGAGTTGATTTTTCTAAGGATAAAAAAAGTTCAGGGACTCCATTGGATAATCACGGTCATGGTTCTCATGTTTCTGGAATTATAAAAAGCATTTACCCAGAAGTATTATTGTTAGAACTAAAATATTACAATGCTAGTGCCTCTGGTGAAGATAATTTAAACTCTACGGTTGAAGCTCTAAGATATGCCGTAGATCACAACGTTGATGTAATTAACTACTCTGGCGGAGGCGAGGGTGCTTCACGAAAAGAATTTGAGATCTTAAAAGAAGCTGAAAAAAAAGGTATCCTTGTTGTCGTTGCTGCTGGAAATAATCAAGCTAATATTGATGACAAAAAAACGGCCTACTATCCTGCAAGTTATGGTTTAAAAAATGTCATTACGGTTACGGCCTATGACGAAAATCTGCAAATTTTAAATTCTTCAAACTTCGGCTCTCACGGAGTTGATATCTTTGCTCCAGGATATAGAATTAAATCATCTCTTAATAATGGCAGATCTGGTTACTTAACTGGAACAAGCCAGGCCACAGCATTTGTTACTGGTGTCGCAGCCCTTATCAAGGCCCAATACCCAACACTCTCCGCTGAAAAAGTTAAAGAAATTATAAATTCTTCTGCCAAAAAAGAAGACTCTATGAAAGGGAAATGTCTTACGGGGGCAAGACTAGATGCTACTTCAGCATTGGCCGCTGCAAAAGAAGTTTTCGATGGATTATCAGTTCACAGAGAGTTGGCCAATGCTGGTAAATGATTAAGAGCGCAAGTTAACTTTTAATTAACTTTTGAAATACCACAATTTTTAATCCTTCTTCCGGATTTGTTTCCATTTCACTAAAAGCTGAATAAATTATCTCTTGAAATTTAAACTCCGGTGCATGCTCTAAAAAAAGATCTATAAGAAACTGAGCTGTTAAGTAGGGTGAATTAAGACAGGCCAGCACTGTTGCTTGATCGGAGGTCATATCAATTAATCGTTTAATAATTTTATAATAATCGCGCTCGACCTTAAAACTATCACCTTGGTTAGTTGGTGGATCAATGACTACGATATCATAAGGACCAAGTTTATAGATATTATTCCAAGATTTCATAATATCGTAAGATAAAAACTTCACCTTTTTTAAATCCATGCCATTTAGAAGATGATTACTATCACCGAGTGCAAGAGCGGCCTTACTCATATCCACATTGATAACTTTATCGGCTCCTCCTTTTAAGGCGGCAACCGAAAGTGAGCAAGTGTAGGCAAACAAATTTAAGACATTTTTATTTTGTGAAATACGCTCAAGAAGCTCGCGACCAGGATTCATGTCCAGGAAAAAACCTATATTTTGTGAGTCGCCAAATTTTAAATTAAATTGAGATCCTCGCTCTAGTGCTACGGGCGTGTTTGGTATGCTCCCTTGGATGACCTGCAACTCAGGTCGGGATAGGTATCTTTTTTGTAAGAGAAAATTATCAATAATTATGTCAGGTATATCGTTTAAAAAAGTGACGAGCCTTGCAACGATGTCCGCTTCATCACTGGTTTCTTTATATAAAGTTATCAAAACGGTTGGCGAAAAAAAATCAATCACAAGATGTTCGAATCCAGGAACAAGTCTACCCCGTCCGTGAAATATTCGGGAGCAGTCTTTAGTTTTTAATAAATTTTTCTTAATAATATCTTGCAGAAGTTTCATTGATTATCTTGTTTTAAATTAATCCATGTCACTTCATGTTTATTGCAAGAAAGATGAACAATTCTTGATCCCGGTATGGCCTTTAATTTAAACATCGTATCGAAATCAGTTGGTGCTTGAAATTTTATAGTGCAGGCAAAATTATCAACTAAACCTGAGTCGCGAAAGCGAGTAACCAGTTCTAAAAGTTTATCGGGGTAACAAATAATATCGGAAAAAAACCAATTGAGCTTTCCTATGTGCTGAGGCCTAAGTCCAAAGGCACTTTCTTGTCTGAAATCAATTCTAGGCAAAGCCGCAATTTTGGGATCAAGAGGTGCTTTATCGACACTTACGACCTCACAACCAATATTCTGAAGCACCCAAGTCCATCCACCAGGACAGCTCCCAACATCAATGGCACGCATACCAGCAGTGGGAATAATTTTATAAAGAGTAAATAGCTCCCATAACTTTAAATAGGCCCTTGAAGGGGGATTAATTTTGTCTTCATTGAAATTAATTTCACCAAAAGGTAATGGGCAATTTGTTTGATTAGAAACTAGCATTTCGCTTTCTGATAACAATGAGAAAACTCCTATCGGAGTCATAGGAATAGGGTCGAGAAAATTATAACGTTTTATTTTAACTGAAGGAACTTTTTCTAAAATCAATTCAGCACGACGATGATTATTGATGGAGTAATGGCTCCAGCGATTAGCGCGTCCTCGCAATATTTCAGCGGCATTGCCAATTGAGGTATAATCGATTTTTACAACATCATTCCAAGTGTCTTGAGCAAAGACCACATCCTGAGCTGCACCCTCACATAAAAACAAACGCCCATGCTTTTCAAGTATAGTGATGCCCTGCAGAGATAACTCAACTGATAAATCTGCTTCGAAATCGACTGGAGCTAAATAGCCCGTACATTTGTTTTGACCCATACTTATTAAAATTGATACCATAGCTAGTATTATGAGTAAAAAGTTTAATCGCGATACTGAAACAAAAATCTATGGTGAAAACGCTTGCTTGGCCCTTTTTAAGTCAAGGCCCATGGATATTATTCAATTATTTTTGACTAAAGAAAAATTGAAAACCTTTTCTCACATCACCAAGTATTGCGCCCAAAACAAAAAAGCTTACCATATCGTCACTCGGGAAGAATTAGACCAGATGACTAAAGCGACCCATCACGAAGATGTGTGTATGCTGATTCGCAAAGAAATAACTTCTTCACTAGAGCAGTATCTGCAAACCAAGCCAACTAGTGCTATTTTAATCGCGCTTGAAAATGTTTCGAATCCTCATAATATTGGTGCTATTCTTCGAAGTGCTGCGCATTTTGGCGTGAATGGATTAATTCTTCCAGATGCAAAAGCTGCGACCACGGCCGCTGCAGTAAGAACATCAGAAGGTGGAGCTGAATACGTTAACGTTTATGAAGCATCTGATTTTCAAAAAACTATGATGCTGCTTAAAAAAAATGGTTTTCAAATTTTAACAACTTCATCTCATGCCAAAAAAAGTTTATATGATTTAAAATGGGAAAAAAAAGTTGTTATACTTTTTGGTGAAGAGGCCGAAGGTCTTTCAAAAAATGCACTGGCCTTAGGTGATACTATAAAAATTCCAGGAACAGATAAAATAGAAAGCTTAAATGTCTCTGTTGCGGCCGCAGTTATTCTTTCTGATTATTATCAAAAGGTGAAACTACATGAAATCGCTCCACGCTTTAAATAAAAGAGTACTGCTCGTTATTCTTGATGGTTTTGGAATCAATCCTAAAGATAATAAGAATGCCATTCTTCATGCAAAAAAACCAAATATCGATTTTCTTTTTTCTCATTTTCCAACGACAACGATTGAGGCCGGAGGGCTTTTAGTTGGTTTGCCAAAAGGAGTTGCTGGAAATTCTGAAGTAGGTCATATGAATTTAGGAGCAGGTAAATCTGTACGCCAGGATCTCGTTCGAATTAATGAGGCGATTGAAAATAATTCTCTTAGAAATATGTCTGAATTAAAAAATATTATCGCTTTTGCCAGATCTCATTCTAATCGAATTCATTTAATGGGACTGCTTTCTGATGGTGGTGTTCACTCTCATATTAATCATCTAAAAGATTTAATTAAAATTCTTTCTAATGAAGGCATTGAATTATGTCTGCATGCCTTTATGGATGGACGAGACACTTCCCGGGATACCGGAATTAAGTTTGTTTCGGAAATAAGCCAGATTAAAGAAATAAAATTTGCTTCGATGCAAGGCCGATCTATCGGAATGGATCGTGATCGAAGATGGAATAAAATTGAAGAATGTTATCAAACTATTACGGGGCAAGGAAAAATAACTTCCACAACTCCGCTGGATTATATTCAAAGCGAATATAAAGAAGAGCGATTTGATGAATTTATTACTCCTACATTATTTGATAAAAATTTGGCGATTCAATCTGATGATGCTGTTTTCTTTTTTAATTATCGACCTGATCGCGCCATTGAAATTACATTGGCACTTACAGATCCAAAATTTCATGAATTTAAAACTCCCACTCGTCCTGCCTATTTTCTTTGTATGACTCCTTACGTTCAAGACGAAGTTAATCTTCCCATTCTTTTTGATAAGGAGAAACTTCCGGGAACTCTTTCGGAATATTTATCTAAACTAGGTCTAAAACAATTTAAAATTGCCGAGACTGAAAAATATGCCCACGTAACTTATTTTTTTAATGGCGGAGAAAAAACTCCTTTTCCGGGTGAAGAGCAGGTTTTGATTCCCTCAAATCGCGACATTGCAACCTATGATCAAAAACCAGAAATGAGTGCCTATTTGGTTTTGGCTAGACTCGCAAAGGCCCTAGAGGACACTAGTATAAATTTTTATGCTGCAAATTTCGCCAACTCCGATATGGTTGGGCACACTGGTGATTTAGCAGCTACCGTGAAAGCCTGCAGTATTTTGGACGAACAAATAGAAATTTT
>JAURXW010000074.1 GCA_030654205.1 Bacteriovorax sp. | reverse complement strand
AACGGAACGGTAGGGATAGATTTTTTAAAACGCGAAATCTCAAAGGATTTTAAAGATCTTTCAATTGAAATAACTCCAAAAAAACTTACGACAATGGAAATTAATTCGACGTTTAGGGATCAATTAACAAACGATACGAATCTTTACTTTCTGAATTCAAAATCGCTCAACGGTCTGCAGGCCTTGGGTCTTGTTGAAGGTGAGCAGTTAAAAATCAACTGCGAGAGTTGCAATAGTTTTGGTGAAAAAAATATTAAAATTGATATAACAAATCCAATACAAAACTCGGTGCGCACTCTCTGGTTTTCTTCAAGAATAATGGCCAAAATAAAAGTTTTTAAGGCAAAAAGAAATTTAAGCTTTCAACAAGGTCATCTTACAACTGAAGATTTTTATGCTGAAGATATTTATAGCGGTAATCCTGATAATGCTTTAACTACTTTAGAGAACATCTATTTTTATAAAAGTAATAAAACGATACTTCAAGGTGCCGTAGTTTCTAATCTCGATCTACAGCCAGTAAATCTTGTTAATTATGGAACTCCTGTTACCGTGACTTTAAAAAATCAAAACATTAACCTACAAAGAACTGCAATGCCCGTGCGCTCTGCTCTTTTTGGAGAAGTTATTGAACTCAGAAATCCTAATAGTAACAAAATAATTGCAGGAAAAGTTGTGGACTACAACAAAGTGGTAATCGAATTATGAAAATTAAACTTATTCTTCCATTAGGTGCGCTATTAATACTTTTTACTTCTTGTTCATCTTACATGAACACTATTTATAAAGACTTTGACCAGCAGGAGCGCCAAAACAACGACATTGACGTAGCCAATGATGGCTTTGATCAATATCGCCACCCAAAACGTAAAACATCTACTGAATTTAATCGTGTTGATCGTACTATCACTACTGGTAATGAAAAAAACTTAGCTCCTGGAACAAAGAGACAATATAAGTCTGAGAAAGAAGCTGTTAAACGTTACACCGCTAGTGATTTAACAGATAAAGGAAGCGACGGAAGCCTTTGGGCCGGCAGTGACCCGAATGCCTTCTTGTTTACGAATAATAAAAATAAAAACTCTGGTGACATTGTTCAAATCAGTGTCCTTCCAAGATTAAAAAATGAAATTACAATGGAATTAAAAAAAGCATTTCCTGATAATCCATTTGACACTAAAGCTGCAGCTGAAAGTGCAAAGCCAGGTGAACCTAAAACTGCCACAACCGAAAAGCCAGCCACTGATAAAAAAGAAGCTGTGGCAGATGCACCAGGTAGCGACAGTGCTCAAGATAAAATCTCAGGTGTCGTTGTAGAAGAAATTAATCGTGACCACTTGTTAATCAAGGGACGCAAAAATGTTCTATTTAAAAATAGAAAACGAATGGTCGAAGTTCAAGCACTCGTTTCTCGAAAAGATATCGGCGAAAACGATACAGTTAGCTCTGATGTAATTTTAGAATCAAACGTTACTGTTGTACGATAAGGAATTGGATATGAAAAAAATATTAGTACTTTCATTTCTGCTTACTACTTCTAGCTATGCTGCTCCCAGCAGACTTAAAGATTTAGTATCTGTTAAAGGTGTTAGAGAAAATCCTATTCTTGGATATGGACTTGTTATTGGATTGAATGGTTCAGGTGATGCGGGTGGAGAAATTACCAACACGTCTCTAAAAAAAATGTTTGAAAAACTTGGCTTAAATCCAAAAACAGAAATAACTTCAAAAAACGTTGCGGCAGTTGTGGTGACGGCAAAGCTTCCGGCATTTGCAAGAGTCGGTCAAAAACTTGATCTTGTTATTTCTTCAATTGGAGATGCTTCATCCCTTGCAGGAGGAACATTATTAGTAACCCCGCTTAAAGGCGGAGACGGAAATATTTATGCCGTAGCTGCGGGACCAATGTCTATTGGTGGATTGAAAAAAGGCGCGAAATTCGCAACGACGGGAACTATTCCAAATGGTGCCACTGTTGAGCGCGAAGTTTTAACAGATTTTGAAAAGAAAAACTCTCTTCGTTTAAGTTTAAATAATCCTGATTTTACGACCGCCGCCCGGATTGAAAAAGTTATCAATGAAGAACTTGGTGGTAAGTTTGCCTCTGCTAAAGACTCAACGACAATTGATCTAGTTGTTCCTTCGCAATATGAAAGAAATGTTGTTCAGTTGATGGCAATAATTGAAAATTTTAAAGTTAATCCAGACAGTGCTGCCAAAATTGTAATTAATGAAAGAACGGGCACGATCGTTGCTGGTGGAGATGTTACAGTTTCCCCCGTGGCCATTAGTCATGCTGACCTATCAATTGAAGTTAAAAATGAAGGCGGAAACGACAAAAGTGGTAAGCCTAACACTCTCTACTTTATGGAAAAGGGAACTACTTTAAACGAGCTTGTTAAAAGTTTAAATGCTTTCGGGGTGGCTCCAGAAGATTTAATTTCAATTTTTCAAACACTTAAGCGAGATGGAGCTCTAGTTGGGGATATTGAAGTAATCTAGTTGTGTATTTTTTATAGCTAGCTTTTGATAAAATTTTTGTGCTAAAATTTTATAGGCTTAAGAATGAGCTTTATTTGTAACTTAGGAAGAGTTTTCAATGAGTTTACCGGCGATCGAAATTCATCGTGGAATCACCACAAAAACGCAACAAGCAAAATCGCTTGAATATAAATCTGTAGATGATCGAAAATTTATTCCAAAACAATATCAAGAAGTCGCTGAAAGTATGGAAGCTCAATTTGCCGAGACAATGGTTAAGCAAATGAATCAAACGATTGAAGAAACCCCTAATGAAGATTCTGGAATGGATTATTATAAATCGCTCCAAACTTCAGATCGTGCAAAAATGATGGCCAAACAAAATAATCTTGGTCTTCAAAATGTAATTTTAGATCAAATTTATCCCAAACGTATGCGCAATGAAATGGCACTAAAACAATACGAAACCCAGGCTAATTTAATCCACCATAATTTGCCTAGCTATAAGATGACTAAAAAAGCTGATACAATAGATATGGGGAAGAATGATTCTACCCCGGGACAGAACTCAGAAGGAGGCTTGCCATGAGCGCAGTCGATAGTACCTCTTCAAGATCCATATTTACGCCCAATAAAAAAGACACTCGCGAGAGTGGAAAAGTTGGACCGGCCGGATTAAAAAGAAATTCTGAAACAAGAAAAAATGAACTTGAAGCTTTCTCGCAGTCAGATTCAAAAGTTGATATTACTGATGCCATCAAAGACTTTGCTCGAATAAAAAAAGTCGCTGATGCTGCCCCAGATATGGATAACACGGATAAGATTGCTCGCTTAAAGGCTCAAATCGCAGATGGATCATACAAAATTGATTACGATGGTTTGAGTGATAAAATAATGGAACAAGAGTTCTAATACTGTCAGTTCTAAAAAGCCCAGGATGGAGCTTAGAATGAATGAAAAGTTAGCAATACTTTATTTTGAAGTCACGGATTTATGGAAACGTTTGTGTGAAGAACACAACGATCTTTTCAATGTTACGTGCGATGAATATTCTCTTTTGTTAAGTAGCGAGCTAGCTCTATTAGAAGATAAACTTATCGAAAAAAACAATATTATTCTAAAAATCAGTGCTCTAGAAACTATTCGTCGTGAACTAATTAAAGAACTTAATCTTATAATGCCCGGTAATGATATTGATAGTGTATCTAAGTTATTAGAGGTCATGAAAATTTATGAAGTCGAAAGTAAGCAAAAGCATTTATTTCGATTTAATGCTTTATTGATTGATATAATCGAAAAAATCCAAGCTCAAAATAAGCGCAATCAACTTTTTATCAACAAAGCACTACTCTCACTTAAGCAAATTCGCATTGAAGCAACAGGAAAGAAAAATTATTCTACCTATACTTCAAGAGGATCTGCTTTGAGCTCGAGCACATAACGAGGAGAGATTTGTGGCTGACTTATTAGGTATTGGTAAATCTGGCCTCTTTGCTTCTAAAAAAGCATTAGAAATTACCGGACACAACCTTTCCAACGTCAACACGGAAGGTTACTCTCGTCAAAAAATAATGCAATCGACTGCGATCCCCGTTTCAACTGGTGGGTTTATTCAAGGAACCGGAGTAAAGGTTGATGGTATAAATCGTATCAGTGACGAATTTATAGAAAAAAGACTTCATTCTGCTGTTTCTTCAAATAAGTTTTTCGATGCTCGATCTGAACATCTTGATCAAGTCGAAGGAATTTTTAATGAAATTGATTCTGAAGGTCTTAATCAAATCTTAAACAAATTTTTTAACTCGTTTAGAGAGCTCGCTAATCAGCCTGAAAATGAAACTATTCGTTCAGTTGTTAGAGATAATGCCGGTTTAGTTGTAAAAGATTTTCGCCGTATTCGCGAATCTCTAGACAAACAAGCTGAAAACATTGATGGAAAAATTGGTACATCTGTCAGCGAAATCAATCAAATCTTAACTCACGTAGCAGACCTAAACGGTAAAATTGCAAATATTGAAGCTCAACAAGGTGAATCTGGAGATCTTCGCGATCAAAGAGACTTGGCGCTTAAAAATCTTTCGGAGCATTTTAAGATACACACCTACACCGATGAATAAGGACGATACGTAATCACGTCACTAGGGATTGGTACCCTTGTTACTGGTTTGCACATACAAGAATTAGCAACTATTTCAAGAAATAAAGAAACCTCGACAAATAATATGAATGGATCGGTTGAAGTTGTTTTAAAAGATCGTCCTTCACAACCAATTACTGATAAATTTCAAAGTGGTTCTTTGGCTTCAATTATTAAAGTACGTAATGAAGATTTAAAAAAATTGCAATCTGATATGGATGGTATTGCTTATCAATTTACTTCATCTGTAAATGCGATTCACCGACAAGGCTTTGTGAATCGTCCAATTAGTTTAGGTCCTGACGGTACTCCTACTAAAATGGATGGAAAAGGATTAACAACTGGTCTCGATTTTTTCACACAACCAATTGATAAAGATGGCGCTTCGGGCAGTATTGATTTGTCCGATGAAGTTAAAGCTGATCTAAGCAATATTTCTGCAGCTCTCGCTCCCAATGCCCCTGGTGATAACCGAGTAGCTATTGCAATTTCTAAATTACAACATGAAAGAATGACTGGTGAAGACACCGTTACACTCGAAGAAAAATATTTACAGACAATAGGGAGTATTGGGCTAGAAACTGGAAAAGCGCGATTAGATGCAGAACAATCTAATGGTCTCATGGCCCAGGCAATTAGCATTAGAGAACGCTTAACAGGTGTTTCAATCGATGAGGAAACAGCTAATATGGTTCGTTTTCAACATGCCTATGAAGCTTCGGCAAAGATGATGCAAGCTGCGGATGAAATGTTTAAAACAATATTAGAACTCAAAAGGTAACTAGAAGATGACACGAGTTTCTGAAAATAGTTCAACCGCATCTCTAAAGTACGCTCTCAATAGAACGAAAGCGAAAATGGAAGATTTGCAATTGAAAGGCTCTACGCTTAAGACTATTAGTAAGCCGTCTGATAATCCTGTTAGTAACGTAGAGGCCATGGCCTTAACATCTTCGACTAACGACAATATTCAATATTTAAAAAATTCTGATTTTGCTCTATTGAATTTAAACGTTACTGAAAAGTCTCTCGAAGAACTTACAGATTTAATGTCTAAAGCTAAAGAAATCGCCATCGCCCAATCTTCAGATTTATTTAATGGTGACGTAAGAAAAAATATCGCAAATGAAGTTCAGCAACTTTATAATCAATCATTGGCAATCGCTAACAAAAAAGTTGGTTTGAAAAATATTTTTTCTGGGACAAATACTCTCACTGTACCTTTTGATTCTAATGGAAATTATAAAGGCGATGCTGGTCATATTAGTTTAGAAGTCGCTCGCAATTTTTTCATTCCGGTTAACCTTACAGGTGAAGAAGTTTTTTTCAGCACCGACAGCAGCAATAGTATTGAGAGCC
>JAURXW010000038.1 GCA_030654205.1 Bacteriovorax sp. | reverse complement strand
GAAAAATGCTGCAGAGAAAAAAGGATATTTAAGTTTAAATTTATCCTTTGATACTATCAATCCCATTTTGTTAAAAAATAATTTGGCAGAAGTTTATGCCAAAGCAAATGGTCAATTGGCCGGAGACATTTTGGATCCAGAAATAAATGCGAAAGTTGAAATTGTACCTAATATAAGTAAGTTCAAATTCAAAGGGCATGATTTCTTTTTAAATCAGGGTTATGTCGAAATTCGGGATCGTGGAAAAGCACGTGTCTCAGATCTAAAATTTAATGGTCTCGCAAAAATTAATGATTATGAAGTAAAACTTGATATTTCAGGATCAATCGAAAAATCTAATATTAGTTTATCATCTGAACCGCCTCTGGCACAAGAAGATCTAGTATCGCTACTTACTCTTGGTGTTACTTCTGATATGTCCAAAAACCTAGAGGCAGGCGATCGAAAATCAGTCACGACTGTTGGAATTGGTACTTTGCTCGTAGATCAATTGAAAATAAATGAAGATTTAAATTCAACATTGGGTTTAAATTTGAGTGTACTTCCAGAATTTAAAGAAGATGAAACCTCACTTGTTTCGGGAAAATCAGCGGTCAGTGAAGGAGCTACAAGTAAGCTTAAAACTGCAACTAAAATTAAAATTACAAAACAAATCAGTAAACTGGTTGATGTTTCTGTTTCAAGTACTGTTGGTGGATCAATAGAACAAACGCAAAAGATGAATATAAATTTAAATTTAAATAAAAACTTCTCACTTGAAGGAGTTTACGAGGTCAAGCCAGCAGAAGAAGAAAATACCACAACTCCAAATTCCGTTGGGGCCGATTTAAAATATAGAAGGTCTTTTTGATTAGAGTTTTGTTAATCCTATTTTCGCTTATCTTTTGCAGCCTAAGTCTTCAGGCTGAATTGGTGCCAATAAAAGAAGCTAAGTTTAAAGATGTTGAGTGGGTGACTACGCCCAAATTAAAAATACGTTTTAAAACTTACTTTGAAGAACTAACTGGTAAACCTTGGGACGTTTTAAAGTTTAAAATAAAAGTTGATCAAATTATCAAAGAACTTTTGAGTAATGGTTATTTTTCATCTTCAGTTAAAACTGAACTAGCTGGAACAGAGTCAGATGTCATCGCGAAGATCACTATTATCGCAAATGAACGAATAAATTTTTCTTTTCATGGCAATAAGATTTTTTCTTATCAAGAAATTAGGAAGAAATTAATTGACAAAATTAGAAACGACTTCGGTAAAGCTGACAGGGTTATTTTAGGAAATTTTATTAATGATGTATATGAAGATGCTGGGTTTTATAACACTAGTGTTAAGAGTTATCAAAATGAAGGACGTGACTTAGATGGCGTAGCTATAAAGAATTATTTTTTTGATATTTCTGAGGGCGAGAAATTAAAGGTTTCAAGTCTAAATTATCGTGGAAACAATATTCTGAGAATTGAAGAATTGGACGCTTTGTTTAGGAAAAATGGAACTCCGCTTGCACTGGCGGGTTATTACGATAAAACTTTTTTTGAAAATTACACTGACATAATAAAAAAAGAATACCTGTCAAAAGGATTCGTTTTTGCAGAAGTATCAAAGCCTCGAATAGTTTCAAATGAAGAAGATGAAAGTATAAGTATTGAATTTGGACTCTCAGAAAAACAGCAAGTTTTATTACAAGGCATTAACTTAAATAAAATAGATAAAGCTATTCAAGAGAATGTAAAAAAATTATTAGTAAATAAAGAAGGGGAGCCATTAAATGTGGTGGAGCTAGAAGGTGATTTGAAAAAGATAGTAACCTATTTTCAAGATCAAGGTTATTATTTTGCAAGCATCTCAAATCTTAATAGTGATAATTTACTAATTTACGATAAGTCATTTTCTCACGTAGAATTCTCACCTGATATAATTTTAGATCGCCAAATTTGTTATAACGAAGCCATTGTTAATGGAAATGTTAAAACTCTACCCGAAGTTATTTTTCGTGAAATTAATATGACAAAAGGAGAATTGATTACGCCTTCCAAACTCGAAGTTCTAAGACAAAAACTTTCCGGTCTTGCCCTTTTTTCTTCGCTGCGTATTTCTCCTTATATGATGTATGAGAGTGACGAAAAATCCTGCGCGAAAACCAATTTAGTAATTCAGGTTAAGGAAAAAGATTTTGGGCTTA
The DNA here is from genome assembly GCA_030654205.1 of Bacteriovorax sp. Taxonomy (GTDB): domain Bacteria; phylum Bdellovibrionota; class Bacteriovoracia; order Bacteriovoracales; family Bacteriovoracaceae; genus Bacteriovorax. The sequence continues at coordinate 612 of JAURXW010000038.1, read as the reverse complement.
TTGAAGTCGCTCCAGGTTTTCGAACCGACTTAGGTGCCAAGCTTTCTACCGGAGTAACTTATAATAATTTTATGGGAATGAACCGTTCAGCCTCGTTGAGGCTGCAGGCCAATCAAAGATTTAATCTTGATGGGTTTGATCAAACTCAAAAAGAACACGATAAGAAAAAATTAGAATACCTGGGGAAAGTTTCTTACGTTGAACCATACTTGTTTTATAATATTATCAAAACTCAGGTGGAGTTTGAATTGGCGTCATCGTTTCAAAAGAAGCGCTTTCTTGGATTCGATGCCAATATTTTTAGAATTTCGCCTCAAATATCGAAAAATATAACAAAAAACTTTTCAGGCTCTGTGAAATATCAGCTTGAAAGAATTAATCAGTACGATGCTACCGCTTCCAAAGATAATGATAATTTTACTATCGGCGGTATAACTCCCTCTGTAACTTACGATAAAAGAAATGATCCAATTAACCCTAAAGAAGGATATTATTTAAATCTATCATCCGAATGGGCCAACAATTATTTTGGATCAATGAAAAATAGTGACCTTGAGGTCAATTATATAAAGGTCATAAATCGAAATAAGTTTTATTACCCACTAGGAAATT
>JAURXW010000009.1 GCA_030654205.1 Bacteriovorax sp. | reverse complement strand
TGGTTGTTTGGTTTCTACCGGATTAACTCCGTTATTTGGATCTTCTTTATAGGGAGAATCTGTTGTGATTGATTTTAAATCAGGGCCATTTCCATGGTGAAAACGTCGTGATTTTCTTGATTGTTTTAAATTTTTAGCTGTTTTAGAACCCGATTTTTTTTTCTTTTTATGTGTACTTGCATAAGAAGTGTTTGAAGCAGCACATGTAATAAGAATAATCAGACAAAATGAAGCGATATGTTTAAACATAAATAACCCTAATGTTTTTATCGGAAATTTTCGCTACTAATTACTCTTGTGGCAAGAGGTTTTTTATATAGCTTTTAAAATTTTTAAAACTAAGTTCTGGTTTTTTAATATTTTTAACTTTAAATATTAAAATAATAGCCACAAGGAATCTGAGCTTCGACGATAATAAAAAGACTTGATAGAAGCTCCATTGTGCATCCAATAAAATTGATCCTAAAATGGCGCCTATAACTCCGAAGAAATTTGTTAAGGCCATATGAATGCCTAAAAATACTCGCGAACCTTCCTTCATTGAGTGATGCATGAAATTTTGAATCATTAGCACTTGGTTTAACTCAAAACCTCCCCAACTTATTCCGGCCAATATTTCAGTAAAAATAAGAACTGAATAATTGCGACTTAAAATCCAGATAATTGGAATAAAAGAAATATAAAGAATTGTTAATTGAATACCATAAAAAGCCGCGTACCCTTTGCCGGCCCGCCCCCATATATTAAAAAAAATGGCGCGACCAAAATAAGGAATTGAAGAAAGAATTACGTATTGGGCCATGGATAATTTTAAATCATTCATCATATAAGGAACAAAAAATGGACTGCTAATATAAGTGGCAAGCCTAAAAATAGATGTTCCAATAATAAAAATCCAAATTAATTTAACTAAATCGAGAGGCATTTCGTGAATACTTTTTACATGTTCTTGACTGGATTTAAAAATGGCGTGGGCCTTAATTTTTTTTGAAAATTCTCCTCTAATAATATAAGTCTGAAGACTGCAAGATAAAATTCTGGCAATGGCCCCGATTAAAAAAATATAGACCAGCTTAAAGCCATTTATATATTGGCCTAATAAGGCCAGGGTAATATAAAAAATTAAAATCAAATACCAGGTATAGCTACTTCTTTTGGCCATGTATTTTCTAAAATTTCTTTTTGGAATAATTTTGGAGGCCCAGTCAATCCATAAAGGATTAGAGGTCAATCCCCCTACAAAATGAATACATGAATAAAACAAAAGTTTATTAAAACTATAATCAAAAGCAGCAGTGTATAAAATACCCAAAACGCCAAAAATTTGAAAAAGCATAGTCCAGACAATACTGCTTCCCAAGTGCTTATCGGCAATAAGTTTTGGAACAAGCATTTGAGACAATGCCCCAAGTGCCAAAGGCAGGGTTGCGAGCAATGCTAATTGCAAAGAAGTTACATTTTGTTTGACGGCATAATAAAATAAAAAGCTTTCAGTCGAAGCAACCATCAGGGCATAAAGCCCACCTTCGAAATGACTTAACTTTACAGTTTGTTTGAAATTCACCAGACTATAGTAGAATGAAAAAACATCTATACCTAGCATTTAATAAACCATATGGAATATTAAGCCAATTTACTTCAGAGAATATGGAAGAGACCCTTAGTCATTTTAATCTGCCTAAGGATGTCTACGCTTGTGGGCGTCTTGATAAAGATTCTGAAGGACTTTTACTTTTAACCAATGACGGTGCTCTCATTGATCGATTGCTTAATCCAAAGAATGACAAAGTAAAAACTTACTGGGTTCAAGTGGAAAAAATTCCAACTCTAGAAGCTTTAAAAAAACTCGTGGCCGGAGTTAAAATAGCTGATTATCAAACAAAACCATGCAAGGCCCGAATTATTGAACCAATGCCAGTGATTGGAGAGCGTATTCCTCCAGTGAGAACGCGCTTGAGTGTTCCCACATGCTGGATTGAAATAGAATTGACTGAAGGAAAAAACCGACAAGTCAGGCGCATGACGGCCGCAGTTGGATTCCCTACTTTACGTCTAATAAGAAAAAAAATTGGAAAATTAGAATTGGGAGACTTGCTGCCGGGTGAGTTTAGAGAAATTAATAAATCTGAAATTATTTAATGGGACGGTTAAATACTAGCTCGCAGGGCTTCAATAGGTCTTAATTCCGAAGCTTTTTTAGCAGGTAGAATTCCAAAAAATAAACCTATAAAACTCGAGAAGGCAAAAGATAAAAGAATCGAGTCCATCCCCACTACTATATTTTGCTTAAGCACAACTTTAAGTAAAATCGCAATTAAAATACCTGTTATAATTCCAAGGATTCCACCAAAAGAGCTGATAACAATTGTTTCAATAAGAAATTGTAAAAGGATATCTTTATTCATGGCCCCTATTGATTTACGAATCCCAATTTCTTTTGTTCTCTCCGTCACTGAGACCAGCATGATATTCATGATCCCAATTCCTCCTACCAAAAGTGAAATGGTGGCTATAGACATTAAGAGCATCGACATAGTTTTACTCGAGCTACTTAGGGCCTTTTGGACATCGGCCATATTTTGTAATTTATAGGCATTACTTCTTTGAGAAAGACCAATTTGATGTCTTTGGTACAAAAGGTTTAAAACATCATTTTGGGCATTTTTAATATGTTCAAGCTTATCAAGTTCAACTTCTATGGCATTTAAATAATTAATTCCTAAAACTCGGTATTGGGCGGTTAAAACAGGGATGATCACTCTATCGTCTAGATCTGTTTGTCCCATATTTCCCTTTTTGGGAAGAATGCCAATAACTCTAAAGCTTAATTTATTAATTTTTATAAATTCGCCAACCGGATTTATCTCTGGAAAAAAATCTTTAACAATTCTATCTCCGATAACTGCCACTCTTTCTCGTATATCATTTTCATTTTTAGAAAAAAATCTTCCCCATTCTGGAGTTAAAGAGTGCATTTCAGCATACTCCGGACTTGTTCCAACCAGTGAAGTTGTTTTATTTTTATTTTGATAAGAAGTTTGAACCTTGCCTTCCACAAGACCCGAAGTATTTTTTACATTTTGAATTTGTTCTTTAATAATATAGGTATCTTCAAGAGAAAGATTGGGACTACTAGCGTCTTCTTTTATGGTGACTCGTCCGCCGATTTCTCCGTTTCGAAAGGAGCTTGATTCTGATTTTTTATTACTAAAATTTACGCCCCTTAACTCTTCAGGTCTAATAATTAATAAATTACTCCCAAGAGAAGTCAGCTGACTTTTAATAGATTCTTCGGCCCCACGGCCAAAGGCCATCATAGCAATAACTGAACTCACCCCAATTAAAATACCCAGGATTGAGAGAACTGATCTCATTTTGTTAATAAATAAATTCCTAAGGCCTTGTTGGAAATATTCACGCAGCATAAGAATTTTGGTACTGGGAAAAAACTTTTTAATCGGCTTCGCACTTTCTTTAGAGTGAGAGTAGATAGGTTTTTGCCTGATATCTTGTTGAATAACTCCATCGCGCATTTTTATAACACGTGAGGCCCTCTCGCCTACTTCATCCTCATGAGTTACAACAATTATTGTAATTCCCTGTTTATTTAAATCCTCTAAGATTTCTAAAATATCCTTTTCACTCTGACTGTCTAAATTCCCAGTGGGTTCGTCGGCCAGAATAACTAAAGGGGAATTCACTAATGATCGTGCTATCGCCACACGCTGCTGTTGCCCACCAGAGAGTTCGTGAGGAAAATGATTCTCTCTGCTACTAAGACCTACTTTATGGAGCAATTCGCTGGCGATATTTTCATTCGTTTCAAGTTTTGAATAAAACTTGGGTAGTTCAATATTTTCTCTCGCTGTGAGTTTTGATAGTAAATTAAATTGTTGAAAAATAAATCCAATTTTATTTCTTCTCAAGAGTGAAACCTGTTCATCATCAAGAAGCCTGGTATTCACATCATCAATAAAATATTCACCTGAATCGGCCAGATCTAATAGCCCCAAGATATTCATGAGACTAGATTTCCCAGAGCCGGACGGCCCCATGATAGCGACGTAATCGCCCTCTTCTATCTCAAGATTTAAATCCTTGATGGCATAAATTTCTTCGTCCCCCATCAGGTATTTGCGAGTGACGTTTTGAAGCTTGATCATAAAGTAACAAGTGTATTTGTGTTAACTTGATCATTTTCACCAGACTGATGATAATCTGGAACCAATATAACATCGCCTTCACTTAATCCTTTTATAACTTCTTGTTTTTTTCCATCAGTTACACCAATTTTAATTTCTTGATTGCGTTTTTTTCCATTATTAACAACAGTAACAATATTTTTCCCATCGATTAACTTAATCGAAAATGAAGGAATAACTAAGACATTATGTTTTGTGACTAAATGAAACCGAACACTCGCCGTCATACCACTTCGAATAAATTTAGGGGCATTCATTGGAACGACGTCAACAATATAGGTTGTTACATTATTAATAGTCGTAGCATCGTAAGCAATTTTATCAACGTAGGCCTTGATTACTTTGTCTTGGTAAGCGTCCAAAGTTATCATCGCCACTTGGCCTTTTTCTATTTTAGAAATATCTGTTTCATCAACTTGGGCCTTAACAGTAAGGCGATCTGAAACAGTAAAAAGAGCATCAGACCAGACAAAAACTTGACCTTCTTCAAAACTTTTTAAAATTACTGTTCCTGAAATAGGAGACATAATTGGAGTGGCCGGATATATTTCTTCCCATTTCTTTCTTTCATCCTTTCCTTTAGCATAGGCCGCATCTAAAAGAGCTGCACGGTCTTCCGAACTCATCCAAGCGATAATTTGATTTTTATGAACAAAGTCCCCTTCTTTAACCAGAATTTTTTCCATTCTTCCCGATATAGACGATTTAACTTCCAATCGATTTTGAGGCTGAATCACACCCGTACTTACTGATTCAACATTAATAGACTGTTTACTCACAGTGACTTCAATGAAGTTTTTAACTGTTGTATTTTCTCTTTGGCTAATATTTAAATAAACCAAAAGTAGAATTAAAGTAGAAGCTACACCAATCGCTAATAACTGCTTTTTATGAACAGTTTTTAACTTTGCCTTAGTATTTTTTATAAAACTCATAATTACCACACTAGTTCTTGGCAAAGGCCAAGATCTCCCATTTAGATAAGTTTGTTTCAATTTCAAAGTCTATCTCTATAACACTTTTTTCATAACTAATTAAATCATTTTGAGCATCAATCCACGTTGTAAAAGTAATTATCCCTAAACGATACTTTGAGGTATTGATCATTTCTCTAAGTTTAGCCGCTTCTAGATATTTTAAATAAATTTCTTTTTTCGCTTTAAGCTCTATGCATTTTTCAAAAGTATCTTTTAACTGCATAGATTGATCTTCGTAGGTTTTTATTACATTGATTTTATTTTTATCATTTTCAAGTTCGCTCTTTTTTAAACTATGAAAGCTGGTAAATCCTTCAAAAATGGGAAAACTAATATTTATCGAGTATTTGGTATAATAATTTTTATTATAATCTATTTCACTATAGGCCCTTTTGTTTTCTCGTTCGCGAGAAACTGAAAAATCTACTGTTGGCAAAAATTTGCCCTGACTTATCTGAACTTCTTGAGCACCTATTTTTTCACTCAGAACTGCATTTTGGAATTCAGTTGAACTAACTGCTATTTTTTGAAAATCCGGATTAAAAGGAACATCACTTAAAGGTATCAGTCCTGTGACTTCGAAATCCTCAGGTAATTCCCCTCCGACAATTGATCGCAATTTTCTCTTGGCAGATTCAAGTGAATGTTTTGAGGTAATTAATGATAAGTTAGCTTCTTCTAACTGAGTATCTGCAAAAAGAAAGGAATCTTTTGTTTCACTTCCAGATGAAAATCTCAGGGCCACTAAATCTTTAATACCTTGTCTGGTCACAATTAAGTCTTTTGAAAATTTGATTAACCGCTGAGACAAGATAAGATTTCCAAAAGCAATTTTTAATTCAGAGATCTGAGTTAAGCGCTCTTTTGATAAATTATTTCCCGCTTCTTCTAGACTTAATTTAGCATTTTTTACTTTTAGATAATCTTGAAAGCCTGAAAATATATTCTGAGTAACTCCTATTGAATTACTAAAAATTTTCTTGGCCGAAGATTCATTGCTAGCATGAGTATCTGTATAATCATTGGCAAAAGTTAAAACCGGCAAAAAACCAGAATAACTTGAATAAACATCGTGATCAGATTGCTCTTGATTAATATGAGCGATTTTAATTTCTTTATTCTGAGTCGAAAATATTCGCTCTACATCAGCATAATTAAGCTTAACCGAATCGGCAAAGGCCGATTGAGTACTTAAAATAAATAGTAAACAAACACTCGCTTTCAACACATAAACCTCAATATTTCTCTTAAGGTTATCTTACAGTAAACGAGCAAACGGAGCTCTTTCTCCTTAGAAATTACATAGGTAAAAATTACATGTTTAAAGTACGGAAAATTTTTTGAAAGATGACACCTCAGAACTAGGCTACGTTAGATACTATTACACTTTTTTCTTCATTTTTCCAGTAGTTTAAACCCACTTCTTCAATGTAGTTCCATGATCTTTC
>JAURXW010000551.1 GCA_030654205.1 Bacteriovorax sp. | reverse complement strand
CTTGCTCTAAAAAAATTAAAATACAATGCCATCCCATATCACGCAGGACTTTCAAAAGAAGAACGAAGTACAAATCAGGGTCTTTTTAATACAGAAGAGAAAGTCATCGTTGTCGCTACAATCGCATTTGGTATGGGAATTGATAGACCAGACGTTCGTTTTGTCGCCCATCTTGATTTACCAAAGAGTATCGAAAGTTATTACCAGGAAACAGGAAGGGCCGGGCGTGATGGAAAAGCTTCTAACGCTTGGATGATTTATGGACTTCAAGACGTTGTAAAGCTTTCACAAATGTTAGAGACTACTGATGCGGATGAAAGTTATAAAAAGGTCGCTCGATTTAAATTAGATTGCATGCTGGCGTTGTGTGAGGCGGGAAGTTGCAGAAGAAGATATTTGTTACAATATTTCGGCGAAGAATCTGTATCTGTATGTGGCAACTGCGATACTTGCATTGTTCCTCCAGAACTTTGGGATGCGACAGTTGATGCTCAAAAAATTCTGTCTACAATTTATCGTACTAATCAAACTTTTGGAGCAGGGCATATTATTGAAGTGTGAAGAGGAAGTAAAAACGCCAAAGTAACAGATCGTAATCATCATGCATTATCAGTCTATGGTATAGGTAAAGAGCAACCTAAGGAGCATTGGAATAGTATTTTGAGACAATTGCTAAATCTCAATTATATTGCAATCAAAAATTGGGAGTACAGAAGTTTAGGACTCACTTCTAAGTCACAAGAAGTATTATCAGGTGCGATTAAGCTTAATCTTCGCAAACAAAAATTTGCTCTAAGCAAAGAAGTTAAAAAAGAGAAAAAATCTTCTAAGCTCAGCGAGGGAATCCATGGACGCCTCGATCTATTTGATTCATTAAAAGAGCTGCGTAATAAAATTGCTAAAGAAAAAAACCTTCCTTCTTATATCGTTTTTAATGACAAAACTTTACACGATATGTGTGCACTTATGCCCAGAAACGATTCAGAATTCTTGCTCGTTCATGGTGTCGGGCAAAATAAATTAGAAAATTATGGAAAAGCTTTTTTAGAAGTTGTGAGAAAATATTAAGTTCAAAAAAATACCTAAGGTAGCTCTTTAAGTGCTGCAAGTGGTAAATTTTCAAGCACTTTTGTTACCCATGAATTAAATTTTGCTTGTTCTCCAACAAGGCCACCTTCAAATCTTATAGTGATAACATATCGGCTTACACCATTTTTTCCGGGAGCGGGAAGATAGGCAAATTTGGTAAAATTAGATGAAGCTTGCTCAACCGGGATGCTTGTGACTGCATCATATTTATTGGAAATTTTAATTTTTGAATAAATATTGGAGCGATCTGCTTTTGATTGAGATTCCAGCATGAATAAATACATGCCAGCAGTGGCCGGAGAATCTAAAATGGAAATTTCTATTTGATAGCGATTTTTTCCATCATCCTCATATTTAAAATTAGCGACAAATGGCAGCTGCCCAGGAGGAGTTACGATTTTTTCTTTTGGCTTAGTCTGCTCAGGTAAAGTTTGCCAAAAAAGAGTAATGATTTCTGCAGAGCTGGTCGCAAATACTTGAACACTTCCTAAAACAAAAAAAGAAATAATTAAGATTTTTAGATACGATTTCAATGCGAGCTCCTGAATATTTTTAAGTATTAAACATAAATCAACTCTGGTCATCAGGCAAGTGAATCGTATACTGGCCAGTTTTTTCATCACGGACCATAACTAATAAATTATTTTTTTGAGCATCCTCTACTAATTCACGAAAAGAACGATAACCATAAGCTGACTCCGTAAATCCTGGTCGTCTTCGCTTCATGGTTTGCTTAACCATTGATCCCCACATTTTGTCATCTTCACCACGTTCTTCACTAAGGGCCTCAAGTGTCTCAACGATAAAATCTAGTGCCTCTTGGCGTTTACTTGTTGTTTTTGTTAAAGCAGTAGTGGCATTTATTTTTTTCTCTAGTGGGGCCCTGGTTGTTTTTTGTTCCCGAACCAGGTCATCATAAAAAATAAATTCATCACAATTAGCACTTAGCAAATTTGATGTTGAATCCTTAACTCCAATTCCAATAACTGTTTTGTTATTTTCACGAAGTTTTGAAACGAGAGGGGAGAAATCAGAGTCTCCACTAATGATAACAAAAGTATCGACATGAGATTTGGTGTAACAAAGATCGAGAGCATCAACCACCATTCTAATATCAGCCGAGTTTTTTCCAGATTGTCTAACGTGGGGAATTTCGATCAATTCAAAGGCTGCTTCATGCATTGTTTTTTTAAATTCTTTATAGCGATCCCAATCACAATAGGCTTTTTTGACAACAATACTTCCTTTTAAAAGTAATCGTTCTAAAACTTTATTGATATCAAATGTATTATACTTCGCATCTCTCACACCTAAAGCAATGTTTTCAAAATCACAAAACAAAGCAATATTAGTATAGTCTGTATTGGCGGCCATAACTTAAATTTCCTTTTAAAATATTCAATGACCAAATACTACGCTTGCAAAAGCGAGACGGCCAGCTGGGCCGATTAGTGCAAAAACCATTCTTTTTGAGCATCCTCAACTGGTAGAATGTGGTTTACAAGATAGGCTTCCTCTTCAGATGTATTGATTCTCCCTAAAACATTATTGCGTTCCGGAAATCTTCCAAATTTATTGATAATGCTCTTTTTGGTTAACTCATAACTAAGACTTTTCTCAAGGCCTGGCTCTGAAAAAAGCTTAACGGCGATTTCATGGATATGCTTAGATTCACTATGCATAAATGGCATATAAAGAAACTGTTTATAATTAGTATCGAATTTTTTTTGAATATTATTTCGTATGGCCTCTTCAGCAAGTACTAAGGCCATAGAATCGGCAGAGTAGGCTTTGGGTTCACCTCGATAAATATTGCGTGAGAATTGATCTATTAAAACAATCTCGGCCAATCTTCCAAGAGGTTCATCACGCCATCGAAAAAGTTCTCCTGCAACAGCTTGAGAATGTATTGCAATGAATTTCTCGACCATTTTTAAATCGAGAATTTCGTTTGTAGTAAACCAGTCATCCGGCGAGACTTGTTCAAACCAAAATTCGAGAATATCAGGAAAATCCATAAAAACTCCTATTAGTTAGGCCATAATTGGAGTGTGGTTCTTCTCACTTGAGCATTGTGAATTACAAAAAATTTCCCCATCCATTTCCACTCCACTATTGATAATTATTGCATTGCAGTGTTTACAACGAGGAGCTACAAAATTAACAGCACATTCAAAACTATCAAATGTAAATTCCTGTCCATTTATTAATAGAATGTAATCTTTTTCGATATTCAAGCCGCAATTAACACATCTAGTATCTTGAATCATAATTTCCCCCAAAGACTTCGATAGACCCCAAAAATTAAAAGCATGGATCATGCCAAAAAAATAACTTCTTTCAGCGGTATCTATTTTGCAAATGTAACCGTAACTAAGGACCCTGTTATAGGGCATACATGGGAGAAAGTTATGTATAAGATAGTATTTATTTGCTCAATGCTTTTAGGATCATTCTCAAGTTTTGCACAATATGAGTCTAGTAGTAGTTCTTCTTCTGAAAATAAAATGGAAGGAACATTTCCAGAACTAAAAAGTGAACAAACAAATCAATATAAATTTTCTGCAGGAGTGGCATCTGGGGTAAGTTCACCCACAGGTGATGCAACTTCCAGTATGGAATATGGGCTAGTTCTTGGCTTTCAACCAATTGCTTTAATTGGTGCTGGTGTGGAAGCCAATACAACACGCTTAGATACAGCGAATGATATCAGACAGACGAATGTTTTACTTCGATCAACTTATAATGTAGGGGGAGATGTTCCTGTATTACGTAGTAGTTTTTTAGGAGTTGGGCTAGGGCCAGTATTCGTTTCTAATAGAGTTCGATGGGCAGGAGCACCACTTGTTGGGTTTGATATTCCCTTAAGCAGTAAGTCACATGATTTTATATCGTTGGGGCTTGAGGCAAAATATCTATTTGTGACAAACACAGATGTACCTGATTTATTTGCTTCAACACTTGCTCTTAAATATTGGTTTTAAAAAAAACAAAAAACCACGGAGAATAAAGTTCTTCGTGGTTTTTAAAAAGTTTCTTTTTTCTTATTTGAATTTATTTGTTTATAGAAAATGAAAAAGCTTATAACAAAAAAAGGAAATCCTTTAAGCAAAGAATTCATGGTAATGATCATACCTAAAACAAAGAAAAGAAATGATCCTGTTATTCTAAATAAATTGTTAAATTTATTTTCACTATTGTTATCTTCTTGGAAAATTAATCCGATGGATAAGTTGGCTATAACCGAAAGAACAATATAATAAAACAATCGCAAAGATTTTTTTTTCAAAGAGCAATTATTAATAAAATCTTTTGGATCTAGCCTTTCACATCCATTGGCTATAATTTCGTTTATTTCTTTTTTCAAAAGCAAGGTGAAATCTTCAGAATAGATATTAACATTCATTTCTAAATTCTGTTGATAACTTGTATAGTTGAGATTAAACGAGCCAATTGTCGCCCATGAATTATCAATAGTGGCAATTTTTCCATGTAGGATCGATTTTTCCCAAAGATATATTTCTACACCATTTTTTAAAAAGTAGGCATAAAGAAATTCTGAAGCCAGGATATAATTGGGCCAATCTGAAAATTTGGGAAGTATTAGCCTAACTCTTACTCCGCGTTTAGCAGCAGCAACAAGTTGATTCATAAAACTTTTTCTAGGGAAAAAATATGAATTAATTATAGTTATTTCAGTTTTGGCTTTTTTGGTGAGGTGAGCATATTGTTTGGTTATTTGCCATCTTCTATAGACCCAATCGTTAACTAAAAATTTTAACTCAACCCCATTTGCAGTAGAAGACGATTTGACAGGAGAGGCAAAAAATATTTTTTTAGCAGAAGATCTTTGGAAAATTAATTGGCAATATTGCGTAAGTCTAACCAGTGCTGGACCTTGAATTAAGAGAGCAAAATCCAGTTGAGGAATAAAATCTGTTTGAGCCTGTAAAACATTAATTCCACCTGTGAAACAATATTCCTCATCAATTAATAAAATTTTATGATGAAGTCTGCGCCCCCAACTATATAACCAACGGATTTGGAATTGATTAAATTTTTCAAAATGAACACCTGATCTAATTAATTCAAGTTCAGAGTTTTTATCTAATAACCGAGTTCCAACTCCATCAACCAGCAAAAAAACGTTAACTCCTCTGGTTGCTGCATTTTTAAGTTCAGTGTGAACTTGTTTGCCAAATTCATCCATCATGAAAATATATGTCTGTAGATGAATAGTTTTTTTTGCACTTATTATAAGCTTCAAAAACTTCTGACGATACTCAGGTCCGTCCTTATAAAATTCTACATGATTATGTTTACTTATTTGAAAAAAATTATGCTCCATCTATTTCGACCTCGCAGTACAGAGGAAGATGATCTGATAGGTGGGTGAAAATATTTTTATTCTTTTTAGGCTTTAAAACAATGGAGCTTTTAATTGTAAAATTCTTAACATAAATCCGGTCAAGGCAAAAAAGGGGATAGACAGCAGGAAATGTTTTTGCATGGTTTCCATGGATGGCCTTGTGAACTTCGGTCATGCCAAGATTATCTTCAAAAATTAAATCACTTTGTTTATTCCAGTCATTAAAATCACCAGCAAGAATAATTGCTGTTTTTGAATTATTTGTATGCAATTGAATATGTTCTTTAATTTTTTGATATTGCAAACTTCTACCTGAATGCAATAGATTTAAATGTGAGCAAGCAGCGTAAAAATAATTATTTGGTTTATCGTTGGAGGAAGGAAGAACTACTTTGCAAAGCAAGAGCCCTCTTTTTTCCCAATCATTAGTTGATAAATCTATATTTTCAAAACTTTCAATAGGATATTTACTTAAAATTAAATTACCATGATGACCGTGATCATAAACGGCGTTGCGGCCATAAGAAAAATGTGGCCATAATTGATCAGCTAAAAATTCAAATTGCGAATCAATTATTCCTTCTTCTTGATATTTATTATTTTTCCCTACAACTTCTTGCAAGAAAACGATATCGGCATTTGACGTTCTTATAAATTCTTTCATTTCCTTGAGGAAATAATTTTTATTTTTCCAATCAAAGCCTTTGTGAATATTGTAGGAAAGTATTTTTACTAACATAGGGCCTCGGGTTATATTTAAAATCAATGGTGCAAGAACGCCCCTTGCGATCAGTCATGTATTATATTTTGGAACTTTATCTTTTAGTGATAAGCTTTTAAGGCTTCCCTCGATATTATGGTGGCCATGCAATTTATACTAATCTTTTTTACTTATATTCTTAATTTGAATGTTTCAAGCGCGGCTTACTATGACACTCTTCCTAAAGGGGTTCGTAATTTCACCTATCGTTTTATACAAACAGGTGAGATCACTGGTAGCTATGGTAACTCTGGAAACTTTAAAGGCTATAACGTAAACGCCAATATCAACGCCGATTCTATAAAAGGTGTTAATTCTGCAGTAGATGTCTATTTAAATTCTCTCAGTGCATCCGATTATGCCAATTTTAGTTTTGGAACCTTTCAAGGCAGCGCCACTTCTAAAGTTTCGGCCCAGGCCTTTGGTCTTGGATATGGTTTAACGGACCGCCTGACGGTTTATGGTTTTGTTCCTTTTTATTCCGCTCAAGTTGATTTAAAAATTGAGAGAACGGCCAAAGGGCGAAATAATGTAGGAACTGCTATTCAATTGGAAAATCTTCCAGATGTTGATGTGCGATTAATTCAGTCACTCTTTGTTAATTACTATCATTATCAACCGCTGGGAAAATGGCAGGCAAAAGCTTTTGGCGATACAGAGCTTGGTATGATGTATCAGCTACAAAAATGGAAAAATGCTGGTGCCTTGATTAATTTGGGAGCCGTTTCTCCAACAGGCAGAAAAGATAATCCAGATATTTTACAAGATATATCTTTTGGTGATGGGCAATGGGATGCATTTTTTGAATGGGGTGGAGGTTTTAATTTTACAAAAAATTGGAGCATTGATAATTGGTCGAGAGTTACTTATCAATTTCCTTACTCTGCGAATGTTCGTTTACCTGAATCAACAACTTTTCCTATAACTGCAAATAGTGGCATGGCAAAAATAAAATTGGGGAATAAGATACAAACAAATGTACAGGGAAGTTATAAGTTATCTGATGAATGGAATACTTCATTGATATATTCGCTTGAATATACCGAACCAACTGTATATAAAAGTTCAAGTGCTCAAGCCGATTTAATATTGGCAACTGATACCGAAAAAATAACTCATACAGGGGTATTAAATTTAGGTTACACTACGGTTGGACTTTATAAGCAAAAAAAATTCTTTGCACCTATAAGTCTTAATTTTAGTGTTCAATCTATTTTTGCAGGTAAAAATGTACCTAAATATCAACGAGCAGATTTTGATATTCGATTCTTTTTTTAAAAATTAAAAAGGCAGCTTTAATCCAATTTGCATTTCAATTACGCCATCAAGTTTTAGATCATTGACGGCAGGAAGACTTACAATCGTTAAAGTCGGTTTTAACTTCAAAGTTGTATTAGGTTTTAGGAGCTCGAGTATATTATTGCTTACAATGTCAAATTGAAGACATTTGTTAAGACATAGATTGTGTATTTTTCGATAACTAAAAAGTAAAGTATCCACTTTTCCTACATTAGGAACTGTAATTTCTCTCGCTAATTCTAACGAATCTATAAAAGAAAAATCTGCAGCAAAATCGCTATTGGTATCTACTTTTTTATTGTATTGAAGAAAAATCTTTTTTATTTTAATTGATTTTACAATGGATAAATCTAAATTGAGATCTGGCATATTTAAATCAATCGGACTTAAATCTATTTGACGAGGGCCATTGATAGAGAGAACAAGTTTGGCAATACTGGCTAAAAAAGAATGGCCAATTTGTTCAAAAGAATTGGGAATACTTGCGGCTTCAAAAACATCGATATTTGAAATATTATATTTTAGGTTTAAATAAAATACACTTGGGTCGCTGGCCGATTCCAGACTTGCTCTGGCCGCAGAAGATAATTCAGCATTTCCGGCAAGGTTGGCCGTATTCATTAATGATTCTCTTTGGAGTTCCGCAATTGTTTGAGTTTTCGCAATAGGGCTAATGGATTCGCTTTGTTTGAGACATGAACTTAATAACGAGATAGCAATTAATAAAAATATAAATTTCGTGAACATGTTATCTCCCCATAAGATAGCTGGAGTGTATCTGTGATATGGGGTAAAAACTAATTTTTGAAATTTTAGGTAGTTGTCTAAGTAAAGTATTTTTAAATGTGACTTATTTTAAAGGCTATTGGTTAAATATTTGCTTAACCTAGT
>JAURXW010000545.1 GCA_030654205.1 Bacteriovorax sp. | reverse complement strand
GTTGCTGCCCATTGGAAATACAAAGAAGGAATGGCCGGAAAATCGGCACCTAAACTTGATTGGGTGCAAGAGCTTCTTGAATACAATAAAAATACAGATAATAATCGCGAATTTTTAGATGTAATTAAAAACGATCTTGATCTCGATGGTGTTTTTGTTTTTACCCCTAAGGGTGATGTTCGCGAATTAAAATATGGGGCCACTCCACTAGATTTTGCCTACGAAATTCACACAGAAGTAGGTCATCATTGTGTGGGAGCTAAGATTAATGGAAAAATTGTTCCTCTTCGACATATTTTAAAATCGGGAGACTCAATTGAAATTTTAACTTCTAAGACACAATCTCCTTCGAAAGATTGGTTAAATATTGCTAAAAGTTCAAAGGCCCGTAGTAAAATTAAGCAATGGCTTTTAAAAATTGAACGCGATGAAAACCGTGAACTTGGAAGAGATATTTTAGAAAAGGCATTTAAAGTTTTTGGTACGAGCATAAAGGCACTTAAGAAAAATAATGAATTTAAAAATATGTTTGATGAAGAGCATATTATTGATGAAGAAGAATTATGTGTTCAGGTTGGTTCAGGAAAATATTCGGCAAAACAAGTTCTAGAATATATTCCGTCACTCAAAGAAGTTGTCTCCAAGCAAGATGCATCTGAGATTGATGACAAAATTTCTGAAATTGAGTCTTACTCTAAAACCATGACCAAGAATGTTCGCAAAAAAACTCATTCTGATAATGCAGTTATTGTAGATGGAATGAGTGATGTTATGGTTAGAATGGCCAAATGCTGTAATCCTATTCCAGGAGACAGCATCGTAGGCTTTATAACACGTGGACGTGGTATTACTGTCCATACCAATGGATGTAATAGAGTTGATGCTGAAACACTTGTAAGAACAATTAAAGTATCCTGGAACCAAGGTTTTAGTTTTACCCATCCAGTAAGTGTGAGGGTTATTACTCAAGATAAACCTGGAATTTTATCTTTAATTTCAAAAACAATAAATAATACTGGAATAAATATTCGAAGTGCGATGGCCAAGTCTATGCCGGATAGAAAGGGAAGTTTTATTTTTGAAGTAGAAGTGAAGGATTATAGTGAACTTTTAAAAACAATAAGTAGCATTGAATCACTTGAAGAAGTTATTTCAGTAACACGGGTTTAATATCAAGAGACATCTATTGGTGATTTTTGATCCCAAAACATTAGAAAAATTTTGGTGCGAACTAATTTAAAGGTTTCAGTGTAAAGAATTTTAATATTTCGTAAATTTAAATAATTAGATGGAACGGCCGAAAAATAAAATACAAATTTATCATCATCTTTTATTAATGTATTGATAATCTGCTTGATTCTCATAATATGGTAGTCACTCGAAATGATTAAAATTTTATTTAATCCTCTGTTGTTTCTCAAATATTTTAAAGTGTTCACAACATTTTCAACGGTGTTTCGTGCAGTGTAGTCTAGCTCGATATGTTCTGTTTCTTGGGTGTCGGCAGAATTAATCAAATTTTTTACGGAATTTTTTTCGTGCACGCCAGTAATGAAAACGTTTGGCTGTTTAAATTCTTGGGCTTTTTTAATAGCGTATTCAATTCGTCCCGGACCACCGGTAAAGGCCACTATTAAATCAGGAGGAGTTTGAACAAAGCTCGTCTTGGCATTTTTGGTTTCATTTCTGGCGTCTAGTAAAAGAATCGAGCAAATAAAAGAGTACGTTAAGAAAATGGCAAGAAAAAGTATCAGCATACCTTGAATATGACGATACATTTTAGTTGTCTTAGATTCGAAAACGTACTTACTTTTTAAAATCATTTTTAATTCTTATTTGGTCGCAATTACTTCTATTTCAACTAAACTTCCCTTGGGAAGCTTGGATACTTCTACCGTGCTTCTCGCAGGGTATGGCTCTTTAAAGAAAGCAATATATGCTTCATTAACTTCTGCAAAATTATTAAGGTCAGTAACAAAAATTGAAGTTTTTACAATACTATCACGAGTTAAGCCTTGAGAGCCAAGAAGACCATCAATATTTTGCATAACCACCTTTAATTGGGCGCTAAATCCTTCTGCCAGAACTTGAGTTTTTGGATCAAGGCCGATTTGCCCAGAAAAATAAAAAGTTCCATTATGGCCTACCCCTTGTGAATAGGGTCCAATTGCGGCAGGGGCGTTGTCAGTTTTTACAATTATTTTTGTCATCTGATATTTCCTATTATTCTTTCGTACTTAATTTTTTATCTGAAAGCATGGCCGATAAAACACACATATTAACAATTTCAGTTACTGAAGCTGTTCTTGGAATAATATTAGCTGAATGATTCATTGGCACTAAGATAGGACCAATTGCGTTGGCATTGGCCAATTGAGCAAGAAGCTTATAACTAATATTGGCAGAATTTAATTCTGGAAAAATAAGTATATCTGTTGGTCCATCTAATGTTGAGAAGCTGAAAAGCTTATCCATTAAATTTTTATTAACTGCTACGTCGGCTTGAACTTCACCTTCAACAAGTAGGTTAGGATAGCGAGTTTTAGTTAATTTAACAGCTCGTTTAACTTTCAAGGCCTTTTCATGATCATTAGAACCAAAATTAGAATAACTTAGAAAAGCAATTCGCGGTTCACGTTTCATTAATTTTCTAAATAAATCTGCTGTACCGGCAGCAATTTCACAAAGCTGATCTTCATTTGGTTCAATTTGCACAGCACAATCTGCAAAGAAAAGAACACGATTTTTAAAAGTCATAATGAAAATACCGGCCGCACTTTTTTTGTCTTGCGTACCGAGAACATGCATTAAAGGGGGAAAACAATCAGCGTAATTAAGTGTCGGCCCAGCAATCATTGCATCAGCAAGACCATGTTTAACCATCATAGAGCCAAAATAATTTTGGTGGCTCATTAGTTCTTCTGCATGATAAATGGAAACTCCACTTCTCTGTCTTTCTTTAGAATACATGCGGACATAATTTTCAAATTGTTCATGTTTTCTTGGATTAACAGTTCTCACTTCGTCTTTTAATTTTTCTAAACCAAGTAGATCCATTTTTTTATGAATGGCTTTTTTTCTGCCTAAAAGTATTGGCTCAATTTTATCTTCTTCAACCAGTGATTTCCCAATTTCATAACCCTGCGCTTTCAGAAAAGTGTACGCCATGCCGCCGCCGATTAGGATGTTATCCACTTTCCCGAAT
>JAURXW010000542.1 GCA_030654205.1 Bacteriovorax sp. | reverse complement strand
ATTCTCCAATGACACCAAAAATAAAACTAGAGTACGTTAAGCCCAAACTTCCTTCAACACTATAGTTAATTAAGCTTCTTGATTTTATAGTTGAACCATCGGATGAAGCATTAGTGCCAAGACCAATTTTTAAATCAGCGGCCGTATAAATAAGACCGGCATGTGCCTGCACTGAAAAAATGAGAAAGCTTGAAATTAAGAGAAAATATTTTTTGGTAATAACCATTATGGTTCCTAGTTAGAGCTTAATCAAAAAGCGGAAGGCACAATAATATTTTCTAATACGTAAAAATTAAAGTCAATGATTAAGAAATTTGCAAAAAATTAATTAAGACTTATTTATATCCTTTGGTAGAGCCATCTAGGTTTTGTCTTGAACATTTGAAACGATTAATTTCAGAGGATCTTGTTTTTAAATGTTTCAAATGTCCTAGGTTATTAGCTCTCACTCGCCATCTTATAAAATCTTTAAGAGACAAAGCTCTTCGCATAAATTTAACGACTTCATTGGGGTTTAAATCAAACTGAATATGGATCGCTTCAAAGGGAGTTCTATCTTCCCAGCACATTCTTATAATTCGATCAATTTCTTCTTTATCTAGATTACTAAATTTGTCGGCTATTTTGTTTTTCATCGTCTACTACTCCCATGTTTATAATCTCATGGAAAAATTGACTACGAAATGCACTAGGGATTAGACACTCGCTAGATACGCTAACAGGCCCTATGAAATAGGTGCAATAGAGATTTTATACTCAGTAATATTATTAGAAGTACGATGAGGAGCAATATATTAGCTTCATCAAAAGGACATGGTCATGAGTCATTCAAGTCTAAAGCTTGGAAAAATTATTCCAGAAAAATATCGAGTGATGATTTTAGATAATAATAAAGATATTGCAGAATTGATAGGTATGCATCTAGAAAAAATGAATCACACTAACTACGAATTATCATTTAGTGTAACGGATTCTTTAGATAAAATTGAAACAAAAGAATACGACTTACTTCTTTTGGACTGGAGTTTAGATGACGGTACATGTTTTGACTTAATTGATAAAATTCGTTCAATGAATAAGAGTCTGCATCCAAGAACAACTTCGGCCCTAATTGTAGTTGTAACAGGTAAAGACACTCAAACAGATAAGAAGAAACTAGAACGTTATCAGATAAAAGAACATTTTATAAAGCCTTTTGTATATGAAGAATTTGAAAAAAATATTAAAGCTGCTATCATGAAACATTCGAGAACTCAATGATTAAGGACTTTCTTAAAAGTAAGCAGTTTTTGTTTTTAATACTATTTATTATTGGAATTTTTTTACTTCTATTTTTCAAGTTTAAAAAAGATGTGGAGAGTATTAAAGAATCATATGTAAAAGAGCAAACTTTATACGCTCAAGAAGTTGCTAGTAAAATTGAATCGAAAATTCATATTGCCTATCAAACAATTCGTACGATTAGTTTTCTCCCAGGTGTATTGAATTTAGAAAAAATGGGGGATGCTGCCGATGAAAATAGTAAATCAACTATTCAGCAGCTTTATAATAATGCTTTTGATGATATCAAGCTTTCAGAAATTTATATTATCTCGAAAAATTTTAATCCAGCTCATATAGATGAAAAAACCAAAGTGATTGACGATATTGTTTTCCAAACAAAGCTTTTGTCATTCAATGCTTCAGTTGAAGCAGCTCGTGCAGGGGAACAAGGGAAAGGTTTTGCAGTTGTTGCAGAAGAAGTTGGCAAGCTCGCCCAAAGTAGTGGTGAAGCGGCCAAAGAAATTAATTTGCTTTTAAAGGAAGGAGTGGAGCGTATTAATAATATAGTCTCTGAAAGTAATAATAAAATAAAATTCCTTATTGAAAAAGGAAATGAAAGTTTACGGGCGGGTGATCAACTTTCACAAATGAGCTCTAAACAGTTGAATCATCTTTCAGATTTATCTGATAAAATCCAAATAAAAGTTCAAGAAATATCTAATGCAATTGAAGAACAAGGCATTTGTCTCATGGGAATCGAAAAATCTTGTAATTTATTTCGAACTTCAATTAATGATGGAGTAGGTGCTAGTATAAAAAACTCTAAGATCGCCGAACAAATGCTTGAACAGTCGGTTGCGATTATGGAATCTTTAAAAAGTTTTAAAAGAATAGTTTAGTTAATAGTATCTGAATAAACACCTGGCCAGCTTGGTAGCTTTGTTAAAAAATCATTTGTTAAACCTGCTTTAGTTGCAGATGTACTTTTTTCAAATGCTGAAGCTGTTTCAGGTCTTTTTAAAGATCCTTGAATAAGACCGATAAAAGCAGAAAAGTCTTTTTGACCTCTAAAAGTCATAAATAAGGTTTGATTTTCGGGAGCGTTGGCATCTTGTTCTCCTCGATTGTAGGTATTATCCTGAGAAATTAAATAATAGTTTTCTTCTTTGATTATTGGTGTGTTGTTTATTACCCCTGTGCAGATAAAAAGACCTGCTGTGGCCAGTGACACAATTTCTTCAGGTTTAACTGTATTATTCCAAATATTACTAAATTGAGCATTCTTACCAATGAATAAATTTGGGTTTAAACGTATAGAAGAGCATTCTTCATATGAGCTAATTTCAACTTCAAACAAGCTCGTTTGCATTAATAAGTTCGTCGTAGATGCAACTTGTACAGAGTTATTAGTAGTTGTGCTTTTTGAATCAGATTTTGCAACTGCATAACTTCCAGAAGTACCAATTCTAAATATATCAAATAAATCAAATGACAGGCCTGCGGTAGTGGTCCAAGACCATGTCTTGTTTAAGCTTGTAGCTTCGGCCCTTGCTACGTTAAAAGCGTTGCCAACACTTAAATTAGATGATGTTCCTTTTTTATATTTAATATTTCCAACTTTTTTAACGATTAATTTTTTATCAACTGAAAATATTCGAGAAGGGTCTTTTCTAACAGCTTCGAGACAATTAAGGGTCATGTTTTCAATAATATAACTTGGCAGTACACCAGTCTTAGAATTTGATTTTATACGTCTTAAATAATCATTAAACCAAAAACTGCAAAACTTTATTGCCAGTTCATTTGATATTTTTCCAGTCTTTGCAAAATTTGTGAGAGTGACAGTACTTATTGGTGCTCGTTGTTCCAATACTTGCTCATGGTAATATGCAGGATTTTGAGAGAGAGCTGCATATTTTTTTGGATTTTCTAATCCATCTCGTAAAAAGAATGATTCTTTTTCATTAGCTAGGTTTATCTTTTTTAAATTTTGTTTGGTCATTATAGCGTTTGTTGATTCAGTTTGAACTAGTTCAAGTGGTCTCGATAAATTGCGAACTTTTGACAGGCTTGATAAACGGTCAAACACATCACCACTTCCAAGTCCAAGACTACTATCAAGCGAGGTCATTTTTTGGCCTTCTTGATCGTTGTTTAGGACAATCGTAGCAATATATGGGGTTGCTTCAAGTCCACTCGTCGTATCGATGGCGTAAGTTGACTTGTCCTTTAATTTATTTTCTTTAACGGTATAAAGAGCAACGATTATTCGAGATTTTAATCCCAGTTTCTCAAAAGCTGCAACTCTCACTGAAATATCTGTTTTGACATCGCCAGACACACTCGTAACAAGTTTTTGTCCCGTACTAATAACGCTTTCGATTTTTTGGTTTCCATCTAAAGAAACAACTGCCCATTTTAACAAGTATTGTCCATCTCTCAATATTTCACTGGCCATTCTTCCATCTGACAAGGAAGAGTGTTTGGTGACTCTTGCGCTTAAAGAAAGGCTGCCATTTTTAATAAGACTTAGGTCTAAGTTTTTATTAATATCATAAGTATAGTTTAATGATTGAAAACTATAATTTTCAAAAACTATTTTGGCATTCTCATTTGAAGGATTTACACCAAGTGAGCCTAGACTATCAGTAAAACGAGAATCTCTGCCAAAGTTTGATCCTGCTTCCCATGGGTTAAGTAAAATACTAATCGAGTTATTTAAATTGAAATTGGTATTAGAAATTGTAACAGATGATTTAATAAAGTGCTCGCTTCCAAAAAACTTGTGCCAAATAGAATCATCCCAACTGATACAACCATCTTGATTCGAAATTAATTTGATAATTTTGGAATCAGCGATTGTTTTAATAAGAAATGTTTCATTTCTTATAGGTTTATTATCCAGATTGTTTTTCATGCAGGCTTTTATATTAAAAAAAACTTGTCGGTTGGTTGTATTTTCAGAACCAATTTTGAAAAAATTTATATCCAATTTTCCAATCTCAATACCTGGCTTGGCCAAGGTCGACTTATCCTCTAGTTGGACTTGGTTTTTTTGAAGCATCATTTTTACTTCGTTGAAACTTTTCTGTGCCAGTATTGAAACTGATTTTTCGGTTTTGATATTATAGTCATCTGAGACCAGAAATATTCCCTCAAAAGGAGCTAGGCCTAGTTGATTATCAGGGGCACTGATTTTTACTGCAATTAAAATTTGACCACGATTGGGAAGTGCATTTAAATTAAAAGGCAATTCTGCCATTAAAGTATCTTGGGTAAAAATAGCATCAGATACAATACCACTGGCTAAAGTGGAGAGGGTTTCTATCCCATTATCGATAATAGAATTATAGAGCTGTAACTCAACGTTGAAATGACCAGTGTTTAGTTGGTATTGCACATTCTGAGATATCGTATTTTTTAATATTAATGAAATTTTTGATTGAAATTTTAAAATCATTGATGCACCTGAATTCGTAAATTCTTTTTGCATGATGATTACTTTTGAATCAATGGCCCATAATGGAGATTTAAATCCATCAGATTTAAGGGCAGGAAGTGCACTTTTTTCATTGATGAGAGTTGATACACTTTGTTTTGTGGGATCGATAACTCCCGAAGTTTCTTCGCCATGGCCCCATGGATTTAGAACAAGTTGAACCTTAAATGATCCTTTATGTATTCCATTGGAAATAATAGTTCTTGAAAGTTGAACATAATTTGAAGGGGCAAGAAAATTGAAATTGATGTTTTCACTCCAATTTAAGCAGCCTTGCTCATCAGAATTAATTATTTTTTCAGATTCGCCTCCGGCAACTTTGAAAGATTGGCCTTGAATCGCCTTTGATTGCATAATATCTTTTATGCAAGCTTTAAAGTTATAAAGACGAGTTTTTGGAATTAAGTATTCTGGGTCAATCTTACTGATAACACTTGAGCCTTCAATTTTTTCAACAAAAAAAGTGGCAGTTGTTGCTTCATTGGCCTTATCAATCTTGCTTGCGCTACAAGAAGCTAAAATGGTCATCGCCAAAATTAACTTTATAGAGTCTTGAAAAAGAATGTTTGATAAGAACATTTTTTGTTTCCTAGTTTTAATTATTCTAAGCTTAAGTAGCAATTTTAATGCCCTAATTTAGAATGAATTTCAAGGTGTTTGGCGTTTGTAGAGTGGTTGAATAATAGGAGAGTGTCTAAAATCTAGGCACTCTAAATATTAGATTTTATAGTGGTATATTATCGATTTCAAGGTTAATAAAAATGGATCTGTCAGCACTTTGGAAGGGTGTTGGCTGGATTAAATTTGATTGTGCTACAAGAAGCTCAAGCAGATATTTGTTGGTCTCAAGATTGAGTCCAAGACGGTGGCCATCGCGATTAGTTCGCCCATACCGCGTGTCTGAGAATACGGCAACCATAGCATCTGATTGAACATGATATTTTTCTAAAACTGGGCGTAAGGTGTATTTAGCACTAATTTTGAAGCCTGGCTTAATCGCAAAATAATAACCCTGGTTTAGATCTCTAGGCGCAGAATTATTTTTTATATAAGATGTTTTAAAGTTTAAATTGAAATCATTATTAAATAAGTAATTTAATGAAAAAATTATTTCATTTCCAGAGTAGTTATATATAAATGATCCAGAAGATGCATTTAATTTTATCACAGTATTTCCCCGTTGCAGCGAATCTGTCGCAATTTGAGAAGATAAATGATTAAACTTAAATTTTGTTAGGCTTAAATGAGTAGAAAAGTTATTATTCCAATTTGATTTTAGCCAAATACCAGCAGATAATAATGAGGAGGATGATTGTAATTCAGTTGTTGAATTTGCAATTCCAGAGCTTGTTGGAACTGCCGCTTGTGTCCGGAGTTCAATAAATTGAGAAATTGTTTCAAAATTAATTGGTGCAATTAATGCGATTGCGGGGAATGATTTTGATTGCCCGGCCATACCTGGAAGATAATCTTTTTGGTAAAGGGTACCTAGTTTTATTTTAACATTATAGGCTAACTTCATTTCCACTGAAGCTTCATTCAAATAAATTGAATTTGTTAATGGGCTTTGGGGGTCACGGGACGTTTGTTGACCGCTTATAAAACTGGTCACTGGCCAGAGCGTTAGGCTTATATTCTCGTCGAGTAAATATCCAAAATGCCCTTCAATACTTGTCGCAGCTCCTTTTGAGATTGAAGCATCTTCCGTTACACTAAAAACTGAAAAGAGCAGATCAATTTTTGGAGCAATAAAATTTGATTTGGGAGATGGTAAATTATCTTCAGCAAGAATTCTTGTAATCGTTAGTAGAAGTATTGGGACAATAACAATTAAACGCAAGTTCGAAATTTTATTCATTTTGGCACGTTCCACTAAATAATCAGATTTAGATTTGATTATAGCGAGGAATCTCATTGGTGCAATCTTGAAAGTGTTTCTTGGTGATTTTTTTAAAAAAAGAGATATTGCAGCTATCGAGGCTTGATTTTCAAGCCTCGATAGCTGCAATAATATTTAAAGTAAAAACTGAAACAATGCTGCTGGTATTTTTAGCATATAATACAGGATCTTTTTCTTTGTACTAGCTCCGGCCAAGAGGTCGGTGCCATCGTCTGGTCTAGCATTTTTATCAAGGTGGTTAGAGCTTTTCATTCGAATTTTTATATTTGAAAGCACATCGTTAGCTAGTTCTGGACTTCCGCTGCAAAATACTGCCATTTCAGTATTGTAAAAATTTGATCTGTTATCAATATTAAATGTTCCTATCATAAACGAGTTATTATTGAAAACAATTGTTTTTGAATGTGTACCCCAATTTGAATTTCTAACCTCATCGCTTATAACTTCTGATTCGTTTGAAAATTTTCCTTTGTAAGTGTAGGCATTAAAGTTTTTGTTTGGCGTGTATTGAATAACAGTGTCACTGTAAACCGTTGAGACGTAGATAGCATCAGTTGAGGCCAGACTGTTTGTAAGAATTGTAATTTTTTTATCTTTAGATAAAAGATCATTGATAATTTTGATACTATTAGCGTCATTCAAAAAATAGGGTGAATCTAGAACAATTTCATCATCAACTTTTGCCATCCATTCTGAAATTTCTTTTCTTAATATTCTGTAGCTATTGCTATAGTTTTTAGTATGAATACGTTGTAAAAAACTTGCTCCTTCGCGATCTGTGGCGAATGAAGCTTCGGGGCAGCTGTGTTTTTTTGTATCTTCAGATAAAGATTTTTTACCATAGCTATTAGCAAATGCTAAGTTTTTAATATCTTCTGGTGTCTCTCTGATTAATTCCTGGGCTTCTGCAAGTTTTTTAGTATATGTGGTCAGTTTAAATTGGTAATCATTTTCATTTTTCATTTCATCTTCTGAGACACTTGTAATAATTCTTTCAGGTTTTTCAATTGCCGCAGGGATTTGTATAATTTCTGAATTCCAGTAAAGATTGAATGTGTCATTCATGGCATTTACAATTTCTCCTTCAACCCAAATATCGCGATCAAGGAAATTAAAGGTTTTTGAGAGGTTGAAATATTCATCTGCAATATTTCTTCCTCCCGTTATAGCTTCAGCTCCATCACGAAGAATTAGTTTTCTGTGATTCCTAAACTGAGATGAGGAAATGCGGAATAAGGGAGCAGCATTATAATATCTTATTTCAATATTGTTTTGCTTAAGGACTTGGGCGTAATATTCATTTAATTTAAATACAGCAATAGATTTATCAATTAAGATTCTGACCTTCACCCCTCTATTAGCTGCTTGAATTAATTCTTTAATAATTATTCTTCCAGACGAATCGGGATTGAATATAAAATATTCAAGATCAAGTGAGGTTGTGGCCCTTCTAATCATATCAATACGGGCATAAAAAGCTGCTATCCCTGTATTGATTACTTGCATTTCATTTTTATCTATTGAAGTTACTCGGTAGGGGTAAATATCTGTATCAGATTTAGCTTGAGCAAATGCAGTAAAGCTCGTAAATAATAAAAGAAGTGCAGTTGGAATTAGTTTGCTCATCATAAATGTCCACCTTTTAAACAATTTGACTATTTTTTAGACAAAATTGTGTTGTAACCATTACTTAATTGCTTAGTTGTTTTGTATAAGGCAAGTTTGGTGCCGTTTAGTGCTAATTGATAAATATTCTTAAAATATTCTTAAAATATTCTTAAAAAAATGTTAATATGTTGAAATGGAAAAACAATATTCAATCCTTATTGCTGAGGACGCTCCCGTTCAAGGAAAAAAACTTCAGTATGTTCTTGAAAAGTTTGGTTATCATGTAAAGTGGTGTTTGAATGGAAAAGAAGCGTTTGAGGAATGTTTAAATAATAATATCTATTCTCTTATTATTTCTGACTATCAAATGCCAGAAGTCGATGGTTTAGAATTTCTCCAAATGGTTAAATCTGAAGAAAGTTTAAAAAATATTCCATTTATTTTATTAACGACTATTGAAGATGAAAATGTTTTTTATAATTCATTGCAGTTTGGGGCTAATGAGTTTTTAAACAAACCATTCCGTGCAGAAGAGTTAAAGTTAAGAGCGAAAAACTTAATATTACTATTTGAATATCAAAAACTTATCGAAACTGAAAACCAAGGTTTGAGTAATGAACTTCAGTTGAAGAATCAAGTTTTAAAAGAAAACTATAGCAAACTTGAAAAAGCCCATGTGGATTTAAAAAACTTTCAAGAACAGTTGATACAATCATCTAAAGCAATATCACTTGGTACTTTAGGCGCGGGGATGGCCCATGAAATAAATAACCCTCTTACCATAATTCAAAATTACAATAAAAAATTAACTAATGCCATTGCCGATAAAGAATTAAGTAAAGAGCAAATCCAACAGATCAATCTCTCAATCGGTAAAGCAGTATTAAGAATAAAAACGATTGTAGAACATTTAAAAGAATTTTCAAACGATGGCCCAAGAGAAGTTGATCAAATG
>JAURXW010000518.1 GCA_030654205.1 Bacteriovorax sp. | reverse complement strand
TTCGGCCACTAGTGAATCATATTACTGCTTGTGTCGGAAATATTATGATAGATATGGGGGACGAAGAAAATAAAAAGTATCACATTAATGTCGATGCAACTGGCGCGACTGGAGTGAGTGTGGCCATCGACGGATCAACGGCAACTGCAAATGTCACTAACTCGGTTAAGAACTATTATCAACAAATAAAACATCAAGGTGAAAAAGTAATATCGAAGCTAGAGACAGAACCTGATTTAAGCCTAGAGGATAAAGAATACATCGAGTCTTATGTTAATTACTTTATTGCACAATCACAGCTACCCAAGCCGAACATTCGCATTGGGCAGAAGATTTATAAAGAATTTATGGGGTGTGTGGATGCAGCGAAAATGACCTCTGAAATGGTCAGTGTCATGGGCACATTTGGACCGCTGATACTTCAACTGTTAAGTTGATCAAGGACAAATGAATGACCATTGAATATTATGCGAGCCTTCTGAGAAGAGACTATGTGCCAAATCCAGTTTATGCTGAAATCTCGACAGGTAACTGGATACGTGCTTTAAGAAAATGTATTGAAGAAGAATATGGTAATAATATTTCCGAATGGGAAGAAAATCTACGAGGAACTTTTACAACAGTTCAAGGTAGGGAGTTTGAAAATCTTCCAGCTGCGCTTCTATGTCTCTCTCAAGGAATGTCATTAACCTTATCACTTAAAACTCGATCCACTCAACCATTTTTCCCATGGAATACCGTTGGGCTCATCTCAGATTTTTATTACAGTATTACTAATTTATTTAACGTGGTTGTCATTGGGCAAACAGATCAATTGGTTGAAAACCATCGCGGTCGCATTAAAGTTTTCAGCGGTATCAAAAATATTTTCCCTCATCCATTTAATATGTATACTGAATTTAATAACAGTCTCTGGAATCAAAAAAAACTGATAACTCAAGAGTATTATACATCATACTTACCGTCGGTCGGAATGGTGAGGAACAATGCCTCTGAAAGCAGTATAAATTCATGGCACACAGAAATTGATCATGAACTCGCACAAGATATTATACTTGGATACATGAGAGGAACAACGGGGTTTTATTTGGAGGAAAAGACAGAAGCCTATAAAAAGAAAGCGAAGAATGAAAATTTCATGAAGCAATCTCACAAGGACGCTGTAAATCCTGAATTGAAACGTGGAAGTACAAATTTTATGAGTTGTTTGTACAGGTATCGCACCAAAGCTCACTATAGAGATTTTATATACCTTACGAATCATAGCTATGAACCATCCAACGGAAGAGCTAATAATTATATTGACCAGAGTTACATAGATTCATTATTTGTTGTTTCTTATTTTACTACCGCTATGGCCATAAAGTATTTAATCGCCAAGCTGGGAAGAGAAAATGCCTACAATGCGGTTAATGCTATAAAGCAAAGCTTTAAGGCAGGAGCTGAGGATTTGTGGTTTATTTATCCTCCGGGAGGAAGAGAGTTAGGGGCGGAAGATTATTTTCGTTAAATTGAAATTCATCATGTGGAATAGGTGACGCTATTATTTTTAACATTGGAAATTTTGCATGAGTTGTATTGCTAATTTTATCTCAAGTATGGTTGATCCAACCTCAAGGATATATGGTTCAGTGACCATCGTTGCAAGTATAGGAACAATTATCGCTCTATACGTAACAATCAAAAGCGTGAATGAAAGCCGTGATCAGTTTAAATTGTTAATGAAAAGAAATGCGCTGGATAACTTAAATAATACCCTAGACGACATTCTTGAAAGAATTGTTTATATGAAAGATGCAGCTAATGTAGAAGTGTACTTTGGTAGACCCGCGATCTATCGGGCCACTCACGGTGAACCGACTCGCATCTTTGAAGGAGTGAAGAATGTAGGTCACTTTGAAGAATATGTTCAGCAGTTAGAGCACGTTATTAAAGAGGCGAAAGACATACTTAAAGGCGTAAGCAATATAGAAATAAATAATGAGTATATGAACAAGCTAAAGGCTGAAGTTGGATTTTCATCTGACTACATAAGACCATTAATTGAAGTAATGAAGGATCGGTTTGGTGATACATACAGAGAGTTGGCGACGAGGTTGCTACAGCAGTTGGCAGATATACATCAGAAGTTTTAGAAGCATTTTAAAGATGCAGTCGAGCGATCTAAGCTGAAGCAGGGAACAAAATGAAATATCCTTTTAAGCCAGAAGAAATAACGGAATCTTTTATCACTGATTTTATAAATAAAAATAGAACAGAGACAAATTTATTTGATTTAAAGCTAGTGCCTCACCCAACAAAACATCAGTCAGAAAGAAAAGAACTCAATAGAGATGTCGTCGCTTTTCTGAATTTCAAGGGAGGTTTGATTATTTACGGAGCATCTAACGATGGAGAAATTGTGGGTGTTACCGATGACCTCGATCAATTAAAAGCGACATATAACCAAACCATGCAACAAGGCATAGAGCCACACATATCTGGAATTATTTTTAAGGAAGTAAGCATTGGCACGAACAGTTTGGTTGTAATGTTGATTCCTGAAGGCGACACTAAGCCTTATTGTGCTACTTTTCCAAGTGATTCAGGGTTAGATTTTTACAATCGGCATGATGGTTCCAAACATAAAATGAAATATTCAGAAGTAAAAAAGATGATGACTGGAGTAGCTTTGGAAGATTCATCTTCAAAATGGAATAACTGGAGAAAGATTTTAAAAGATTTAATTTTAAAAGATAATTGGAAACACAAAATAGATCCAGGTCCATATGTGTTATTAACTTTTAATCCGGCTGAAACCGATCCCAATGCAAGTCTATTTACTCCTAACAAAGTATATACTGCAGCAAACGAGCGTTTTTTACTCCGTTGCACTGGCTGGAATTATCGTGGAATTATGGTCGATATTAACGGAGCATACTCTATTGGATTAATGAATAATGAGGATCACGCTAACCTTGTTTGTCATGCCTTTGCTCAAGCAGAACAAAATGGCTCAATAGTAATTTACGAGTCACTTGATTTTAGGGCAAGAATAAATGCAAAGAATCTTGGGCAAGAATTTGATCGTCAGCTAATAAAAAGACTTGAAGAAGCACTACAGATATTGCATTCGCTAGATATGGTTGGAAAAGAATATGAACTTACTCTTACCCTTAAAGGTGCAAAGGGGCTGAAAGTTTTATCGAAAAATAATTTCTTAGGGGCCTTGGGATTTCCGAGTCCTGGCGCGGGTATACCAGATCATGTGTTTGATATCTCTACCAAGTTCAAAGTTCCTGAGAAGTTAGAAAATGCAAACAATATGATTTTGCAACCAATTATGGATTTATTATGGCGAGCGTCTGGATGGGAAAGATGTTTTCGTTTCACAGACACAAATTACGTAGCAGGAGAGTATGAGCAATACTAATTCAAAGAAACATTAATGGAGAGTAATTTAGGACGTCTGCCCACTAAACTTTTTGAACGTAAAAAAATAATTGCTTGAAAAAGAATTGAAGAGTTTTTCAGACCATCCTATGCCATCCATGCCATCCCGATTGGTGAAAAATCGTGAAATCGAATGAAGTAGAATGAAAAAAGAAAAGACGTGAAAGGCGAGTAATCGTTGCTATGTAATTAATATTAAAAAACTTTTTTTAGCTCGTAACTATTTCTCGGGTAGTTCGGGCATAAGTTTTTATCTTGTTAAAATTAAAGAGCAAAAATAGGTCGGAATTTTTCATTCCGACCTATTTCGACTGCTCGTTCCGACTAATTTATCAAAATTCAGTTATTTGTTCCAGTCTTATACTTTTTAAGACTCACCACGTTTTCAAAATCCGATTCCTCAATCTGATTTTTCACAACATCACCTAGCTTTATCTTTCGAATATGCTCCATGATCTTTTGTGAGAACTCTTTTTGATCGTCTTCTGTCGACTTTGAATAATGATCAGCTAGCTTTAAATCTTTATGCCCTGTCATTGCTAGAACGGCATCTAAGCCGCCTCCAACTTGACGAGCAAGCTTCGCCATTCCATGCCGAAGAATATGTGTTCCGGTGTAAGGCACGCCACTTTTACGCTGACCCTCGCGATAATTAACTTGGATCGTGCCGTAATTAAGTGGGCTACCATCAACATGAAAAACATAATCGTTGGCCGGTACTTTAAAGGCGAGCCTTCGATTTAAAACTTCCATGATCTCATCTGTAATATAGACAGGCCTTGCTTCGCGGTTTTTAGGAAACCCTTTTAATTCGATGAACATCTTTGTAGATGTATCCCAAACGCAAGTGTGTTTAATCATCAACCTTTTATTTTTAAGATCAATATTACTCCACTGCATGCCTGCTATTTCACCAATTCGACCGGCAGTATAAAACTGCATCATGGCAAGGTCTCTATAAAGCGGTTTTAAGAACTCAAAAAAGAGGAAAGCATCTTTTAAATTTATTTGCTTTCTCTTATCTGGTAACGGCTTTATGAAACCAAGCTTCTTGTGCTTGGTCTTCACTGGATTGGTTAAGCTTAATGCTTCTTTTTCAAATTGCTCGCTTTGCTTGTACCAATTGAAAATGGAGACAAACATATTAAGTTCATTGTTTAAGTTGCACCTGCCAGCTTTTCCTCGTCCAGAGCTTTGGTAATCCTCATGACTGAAAATCGAAACCCAGTACTGAGTCCATTCTGTAATCTTTGATGGCGTTATTTGATCCATCGACAAGTGCTCAATGGTCTCTAAAAGTTTATAGCGTCTTCTCCAAATGTCTTTGGTAGATGTCGCTAAAGTAGGGAAGTGCACTTTCTGCATAACTTCCCAAACATCTTTCAGTGTTGAACACTGACTTTCATTTGTTGCGAGCTTATAGCTCTTACCATCAAAAAGTTTTCGCCACTGTTTGGCTTCATAGGCCAAAACAAAAGTCGCAGAATGAAGTTTTCCCTTAATTCTTTTTTCAGCGTAGTAGTGGCCCGATTTATTATTTACATAAATTCCCGGAACACCT
>JAURXW010000512.1 GCA_030654205.1 Bacteriovorax sp. | reverse complement strand
TTTGGAATGACCCCAATTACTGATCCACCATGAGCAAGCACGGCGTCGGCAATGGCACCCATCACCCCAATAGAAGCTCCCCCGTAAACGAGAGCAATATCTTTTTGGGCCATCAGCTTTCCAAGCTCAATGGCCATTTCTAAATAAGCTGGAGACAATCCTTCGGCCGATCCACAGAAGACACAAAGTTTTTTCATCTCAATCTCCTTAGCATTTTTGTTTTTTATCGAAATAAAAAAAATATTCTTTATTTCCATTTTTTCCAAGAATTGGTGATTCACATTGATCTATCACTGCGAATTTTTCTTTTTTACACCATTCTTTTAATTCAGCAAGCATGATCAAGCGATGCCCTTCACTCTTAACAATTCCGTTGCCGTCAAGGCCATCTCGCCCCACTTCAAATTGTGGTTTTACTAAAGCGATGATCACTCCTTCGGGTTTCACTAAATCAAAAATATTCTTCAACACAAGTTTTAGCGAAATAAATGAGAGATCAACAACTGCGACATCTACTAGCTCTGAGAGTTTAAAGGGAAATTTAATATTAACCCCTTCATGATTTTCGACTCTCGGATCAGACTTAATTGATGGTGCAAGTTGATCGTGTCCAACATCAACACAATAAACTTTTGCCGCTCCAGCTCGCAATACATAATCGGTAAAACCTCCGGTAGAAGCTCCGACATCTGCAATCACAATACCTGAAACGTTTACGCCAAAGCGACTTAAGGCTTTTTCAATTTTATGAGCACCGCGAGAAACGTACTGCACATCTTTTCGTACTTCCAGTCCTTCAGAGGTTACTTGTTGTGAAGCTTTTTCAATTTTTTGATTTTTATAAAAAACAACGCCTTCCTCAATTAAGAGTAGGGCCTGAGATCTTGTCGACACTAGACCAGCTTCGACCAGAATTTTGTCAACGCGATCTTTATTCATAAAGAAACTGGGGTAATGATTAAATCGATTTCTTCTTCATTTCGCTCTTCGTGCACAATCTTTTTTGTTTCACCAAGATAAATATCTAAACTGGGTTCATTTAATGTCTTAATCATTTTTCCGGCCTGATTAAAAATTTCACCTTTAATACGTACAAATCCAGAGGGGCCAAATTCATGTACGCTCTGCACATAATAAGCCGACAATTCCGCTTTTATTCCATTTTTCATCTGGACCGTCACTTGCTCGCGCTCATCGACTTGTTCAATAGAATGCTGTTCTGTAGATAAGAAAAAGCCTTTTCCAATCCCTTTTTTGTAAATCAGACTGACATTTAAGCCAATTTTCGCTTGAGCATCAACCGAGATTAATAAGGCAAAAATAATGGAAAATAGAATTTTATGCATGGGAAAAGTGTAAGACAGATTAATCTTTGCTTCAATAATTACTTTTGTGATTGATAAAAAAGCTTTCAAGCGATATAAACTATATCTAAACCAAATTTCTCAGTATTGGGTCAATAGCTCAGTTGGTTAGAGCTCCCGGCTCATAACCGGGTGGTCACAAGTTCAAGTCTTGTTTGACCCACCATTTGTCAAGCTGGTCGAACTTTCGACTAGAACATTTTGAAAATTAAAAAGGGAGCCGGCGAAAGCCAGCTCCTTTTTTATTTTATCCCTACCAACTGCAAAATAAAGTTCCAATCTATCTGGAAAAACCTCAATCCTCTCAATCAAACTCACAATTATTTTCTGCTTTTTACTGGCCGTTAATCCTGTCTTTTTCAATCCATTTAAAACCTCAATAAAATTCTCGTAGGTCACAAGATCAACCGGCAATTGATTCTGCAATTCTTCACTCCTAAGCACTAAGACCTTTTCTTCATGCTCTTTTTTAGAAATCCCAAGCTTTCCCATCTGAGTGTAGATCGCACTTGCGGAAACCTCTTTAGGAAGCTCACCGAGCCTCACAGTCAGCGATTCAATTTGGGCATTGATGGAGTAAATTTTATTTTTTAATCGTTCGATGTCTTCTGCTTGTTGATTATTTCCTTGAAGCACTTTCACCTTAGACAATAATTCCTCTGCTAGTTTGCCACTCAAAAGAGAGTGAACGTCCCTCCAAACCATCTCTTCAGCCATTTCCGCTGGAATACGATGTGGATCACAATTATAAATTTTATGAATCAGACCACTCTGAACCTTTGATCGCCTACTATGCTCGTAGTAAGGGTGTTTTCTCGTCTTCCCATGGGCCGATTTTCCACAAAGCTTATCTCCACAAACTCCACAATAAATTATTTCTGTAAGTAAAAATGGATATCGCTCAACAGACTCTGGCTTTTTTGCGCAATGATTTTTAGATAATTTTTCTTGAACTCGTGCAAACGTCACTTCATCAATAATGGCATCCCAACAAGCTTTAGAAGTTTTTATTCCTTCTTTTGTTTTAAAAACCTTTACTCCAATATAAGCCTTATTGGTCAAAATTTTATGAAGCGTATCGGCCTTAAAAACTCCCGCACGAACCCAGCCACTGCCTTCCATTTGTTTTCGAACGTGATAATTATTGTCATTTAGCCATAGGCAAGCTGACGACAAAGTACCGTGATCAAGAAATGCTTTAAAAGCAATCTTTACCACTTCAGCATCATCTGGATGGACATCAAGACTTCCACGAGTGTCAGATAATTTATATCCAAGGGCCACTGGCCCTCCGTTATACAGGCCTCGCTCGGCCCTAATTTTAAAACTTGCTGAAATTCTCTCGGCAGTTTGACGCCTTTCAAATTCAGCAAAATTGGCAAACGACTTGAGCATCAATTCTCCAGCAGCATTAGTCGTATCAAAATGTTCTCGCAAAGAATGAAATTCACAACCGACACTTTGGAAAAATTCCCACATTTCACAAAAATCTTTTGTACTTCTCGATAACCTTGAAAGCTCCGTCACCATTACAAGGTTTACATCACCCTGACGTATGGCCTTAAGTAACCTTTGAAGCGCAGGACGATTCATATTTTTTGCAGAAAGCCCAGCATCGACAAAGACGCCAGCAAGCTCGCAGGATTTACCCGATTCTTGCTCGTGACGAATCACTTGGCGCAAGCGCTCTTCTTGGTTTTTTATCGAACCTTCGGGATTTTCACACTGCTCTTCTGTGGAAACTCTTATGTACGTGGCAATTTTAAAATGCTTTTTGGAATCTTGAACATTCATGCTTAACCTGCCTTTTTAAATTCTTGCTCATCACAAGAAATATTAATATTAGCTGGTTCAACAAAACGGTATAAATGAAGCTCGCAAAACGAATCATAAAAAACTTCCGCCAATTCATCA
>JAURXW010000510.1 GCA_030654205.1 Bacteriovorax sp. | reverse complement strand
ATTGGAATGATACATACATAATCAATCTCACTGGACGTCGTGATGGTTCAAGTCGCTTTGGCCCAAATAGACAATTTGCCAATTTTGGAGCAGTTGGTGCTGCATGGGTTTTTTCTAAAGAGTCTTTTGCGACTAAAGTATTTCCTTTTATTAACTATGGAAAATTAAGAGGAAGCTATGGTACTTCAGGTAATGATCAAATTGGTGATTATGAGTTTTTGGACACTTTTACTATTATGGGAGAAGCATATGACGGTATTATTGGAATTCAACCAGCCAGACTGTATAACCCCAATTTTGCTTGGGAAGTCAATAAAAAATTGGAGTTCGCGCTTGAACTTAACATGTTCAAGGATCGTATCCAATTAACAACTTCTTATTTTAGAAATATTTCTACAAATCAATTGGTAGGTATCCCATTACCAACCTCCACGGGTTTTACGTTTCTAACTGCAAATTTAGATGCTAAAGTTAAAAATACTGGTTTAGAGTTGGATTTACATACTGTAAATTTTCAAAAAACCGACTTTCAATGGGCCACCTCATTTAATGTGACATTTCCAGATAATGAATTAGTTGAATTCCCAGGTTTGGAAGAATCTACCTATGCGAATACATATGTTGTTGGAGAATCTTTAAGTATTCAAAAATTATATCATTATACGGGTTTAAGTACCGACAGAGGTATTTATCAATATGAAGATTATAATAATGATGGTGCAATAAACTCAGCTCATGATAAACAATGGATTGAAGATATGGCTCCTAAATACTATGGGGGTATTAGTAATAGTTTAACATATAAAAATTTATCTCTTGATTTTTTCTTTCAATTTACAAAACAGAAGTCATATAATTTCTTAGAATCAATTGGGCTACCTGGAGGATGGGGTAATATGCCTTCATTAATACTTGATCGTTGGCAACAGCCTGGAGACCAATCAAACATACAAAGGTATACAACTGGTGCAGATGGTGAAGCTTATGATGCATATGATAAGGTTTGGAGAAGTAACATTGCTTTAACAGATGCTTCTTTTATTAGATTAAAAAATATATCTATTGCATATACAATTCCAGTTTCCAAAATGAATGGTGTAAACTGTAGATTATATTTCCAAGGTCAAAATTTATTAACATTCTCAAACTATAAAGGTCCAGACCCTGAACAAGCAGGACAGCGTCTAGGAGTACTTAAGCGACTGAATTTTGGTGTAGAAATTAACTTTTAACTTAAAAAATTGATTATTATGAAACAAATATTTATAAAACAAGTAGATAAATTTTTTCAATTAAGAAAACATAATTTAGTTATTCAGGTTGTATTTGGTCTCTGTATGCTATTTTTCATTAGTGGTTGTGAAAATTTTCTTGAAATCGATCCTCCACAGTCTCAAGTTATTGGGGAGTTAGTATTTAATGAAAAAAACCTAGCAGATGCAGCCCTTGCAGGTGTTTATCTTTCTGTAAGAAATAACTTTCTTAGTGCTAGAGTGATTAGTACTTATATGGGTGTCTATGCTGATGAATTAGATTATGTTGGCTCTCAGGCCTTTATTTGGGATCCATTTGTGTATAATAACGTATTGCCAACTACTCCTGACATTTCATATTGGAGTAATGGATATAATATAATTTATAATATAAATTCGATACTTGAGGGTCTTGAAAATTCTAGCAAGTTAAATGTAGAAGACAAGAATCAAATTAAAGGGGAGGCTCTTTTTCTTAGAGCATGCGTGCATTTTTACTTAGTGAATCTATATGGTGAAATTCCTTTTATTACTGCTACCGACTATAATATCAATAGTAAAGTTGCCAGAATGCCAGTGCAAGTGGTTTATGATTCTATTATTTCTGATTTGAACGAAGCAAAGGAATTACTACCTGAAAATTACATCACAAACGAAAGAATTCGAGCGAACAAATCGGTGGCTTCAGCATTACTTTCAAGAGTCTATTTATATACGCAAGAGTGGGAAAAAGCAGAGTTAGAAAGCACTGCTCTTATCAATACTGGTACTTTTGATATGGAAGAGGATTTAAGTAAACTTTTCTTAAAAGAAAGCACATCAGTAATATGGAATTTAAAGACTTATCCAGATACAAATTCCCATGATGGTTCTACTTTTTATGTTGCTTCCGCGTCTTCACTAAATTTTAAAGGAATTTTCTTGAGTAAGCATATCGTAGATGCATTTGAGTCTGGAGATAAACGTCGATCTATTTGGGTAAAAAGTGGAATTTTAACCAATGGTAAAACTGTTTATTATTCATCCAAATACAGAGAAACAAGACGAACTACACCTTCAAAAGAATATTCTGTTATTTTCAGAATAGAAGAACAATATTTAATACGTGCTGAAGCAAGAGCTCACATTGGAAATATAATTGGAGCCCAGCAAGATTTAAATATAATCAGAAATAGAGCTGATTTAGGTGATACTGCTGCTGCAACATTGAATGATTTGTTGGAAGCCGTTTTACAGGAGCGAAAAGTTGAGCTATTCTTGGAACTTTCTCATCGTTGGTTTGACCTAAAACGCATGGGGTATGCAGATGCTGTCCTAGATCCGATAAAGTCAGGATGGGACCCTACTGATATCTTATTACCAATTCCTGAATCAGAAATTTTGCTTAATCCAAATTTACTGCCGCAAAATCCTGGATACTAAAGGATATTATAATCAAATAATATAGTAGACCTCTTTCCCAATTTTTATTACTGATATTCAGTGGGAAAGAGGTTAAAAGATCAACATTTATTATGGTGTCAATAATCTATTGTGCAATTACAAAGTTTATAATGACCTGTGCCGTAAAAAAATTAACCAAGATTTTTATAACTCTAATAATTAAATTCAAATTAGACCAATTAAAAAAAGTATAAAATTAAATATAAGTAAATGAAAAAAGAAATCTTATCATTAAGTATGTTTTTATGTATAATTAGCAGTCAAATTGTTGCGCAATCAATTCCAAAAAGTAAAATTGGTGATAGTTGGGGGC
Source organism: Bacteriovorax sp. (assembly GCA_030654205.1). GTDB lineage: Bacteria > Bdellovibrionota > Bacteriovoracia > Bacteriovoracales > Bacteriovoracaceae > Bacteriovorax. Next base: position 854 of record JAURXW010000510.1, on the reverse strand, counting down.
TAACCGATGGACCTGAAGTGATTAATCGAAATATTCCCGGAGCGCCTATACTAGGCAAACCAATACTTATTATGGGCGAGAATCAGCCAATAATAGCTGATGGTCATGGCATAGCTGCACCTGCCTATTATGATTTTGATGATGATGGTCTGAAAGATCTCCTAATTGGTGAGTTTGGTACAGGTATAGAGAATGGCTTTTTTGTAGGAAATTTTATGCGTTTCTATAGAAATATTGGAGATAATAATAACCCAAAATTTACAGGTATTTCTTATTATGCGCGACCATTTGATAAAGTACAAAATAATGGCACGCCTCTTTCAACCAAGCAATTTTGTTGTATGGGGTTTACCCCACAGTTTATTGATTTAGACAGTGATGGCAAAATGGATATTATTTCAGGACAATATAATGGGCATGTTAGATGGTTTAGAGGCGTTGAAGGAGGTTTTGATGATGGAGAACTCCTCGATCAAGAAGGGGACCCAGTTGATGTTACTGATTATAGTTTAAGAATGGCTGATAATGTCAAAAGTCAGCATTATTGGTTATTTTCAATCGCAAATTTTGGAGACCTTGATAATGATGGTCTATTGGATATGATTGTAGGAGGTAGTAGTATACGAATTAGCAAAAATATTGGAACCAAATCAGCTCCTAAATTTAGTAAACGCGAATTGTTACTTGATATAAAAGGTGATCCATTAAAGATAGGTGACTTTTTAACTCCTAAGGAAAAAGAGCAAATTTTGAATTATAATGATCTTCCTGCCGGAGGTACACATTTGATATCACCTATAGTGTTCGACTGGGACCAAGATGGGGTATTGGATATTTTGGCAACAAATCCTTAT
>JAURXW010000501.1 GCA_030654205.1 Bacteriovorax sp. | reverse complement strand
TATTTGTCCGCCGTAATGCTTAGAAACGTTGTTAAAACTAATCATAAATAAAACCTGACATCCCTTTAATATTTAAGAAAATTACGCTAGGATTTTATATGCGCGCAATTCAAATAATACTTCTTTTTTTAAGCCTACACCTTACCCTGAATTCGCATGCTTTTGCATCAATAAATATTGCCACGGGGTCATTAGAACAAGATATCAGTGAGGATTTTTTTCTTACTGCCGGCTCAACTCTTCCAAACAAAAATAAAACGCTCCGTTATGGATATTTCTCAGGCACAAAACAGGCCCATATATCATTAAAAAACGATAGTTCTCTCGCGCTTGAAAAATATCTCTATTTTGATACGCTGACCGGAAAAATTGACTTATTTGAACAAGTAGATTCAAAGCTATCGCCTCGTTTTTTGGAAACTTCTGGTAGCTCCACCCCTTTTGGAAAAAGAAAATTTAAAGGAATTTTAGCGGCCTTTAAAATCGAGTTACCAGCTCACTCTGAAAAAACATTTCTCTTCAACATCACATCTCGCCATAATTTCAATTCTAAGGTTTTTGTTGGTAACATGGAAACGCTAAATGGCCATCAATCGGCTAAAATCTCTTTTTTGGATTTTTATATTGGCGGAATATTATGTTTAATTTTTTATAATTTATTTATATACCTATTCCTTAGAGATAAAAACTATCTTTTCTACTGCTTATTTTCACTTTCCTTTATGCTCGTCATACTTGATATACATGGATTACTCGATAAATTATTCATGCCTAGTACCTTTAGTTTTTCTCATTATTTAATTTGTTTTTCCTCAATGGCCCTTTTTTTTGCAACATTGTTTACATATAATTTTTTAGAAATTGCCAATTCTTTAAGTAAATATGTAATTTTTTTTAAAGCACTGATGTTGATTAGCCTTATAATCGCTATTTTTGGTGTCACTTCACTAGGCGATACGGCCTCCGTCCTTTTAGGAAATTTAATAGACATACTACTGGTTACAGCCAACGCGTTTTTTATTTTTTGCTCTTTTGAGTTAAGAAAAATAAGCAGTACTGCAAAATTTTATTTATTTTCATGGCTTATTGTTGGATTCTCGCTCTTGGCTTGGTTTGGGATGACATTTGGAATTATTTCAAATAATTTTTTTACCCAGCACTCATTACTTTATGCAAACCTAGGCCAGATGTTGGTTTTGGCCCTCGCCTTGGCTTACAAAATTCACGTGATAACTGAAGAAAAACTAGTGGCAGAAGCAAAGGCGTTACAAAAAGATAAATACCAGCGCCTTGTCAGGGTACTGATTCATGACATCGCCAACTCGTTAACCATTATTAACTCACTCTCAAAGCGATTACTAAAATTGAATCAATTAGAAGGAAATAATCATTTATTTTTTGAAAAAATTTCTTTTGCCGCTGACAATATTACAAATATCTTAAATAGTGTCCGTGAAGAAGAGCTACTAACAGAACGAAAAAAAGAAATTGATTTGAGCCCGATAAATATTTACGAATCACTACTAAGTTCTTCTATTGTTTTTGAAGATCAATTAAAAAATAAAAATATCAAACTTCTCATCAAAGTTCCTAATGATATCTATATCAAGGCCAATAAAACGTGCTTCTTAAATAATATCGTTAATAATATTCTTTCAAATGCGATTAAGTTCTCCTCTGAAAATTCAACAATTGAAATTTCTTCCGAACTAGTAGCTGATCAAGTTGCTATTACTTTCAGAGATTATGGTGAAGGAATTAGCCCTATTTTGATCCACGATATTTTTTATAGTAATAAATTAATTAGTTCATTGGGAACCAATTCTGAGCTCGGAAATGGCCTGGGCACTACATTAATGCGTGAATATATTGAATTGTTTGGAGGAAAATTGGTGGTGGAGTCAATCCAAAAAAATCCTGACAATCTAGCCTCGGGTACAAGTATCATCACCATATTTCCAGTTATCTACTTAAGTAATTAAGTAGACTATTGTTTTTTCATTTTTCTAAAAACTCAAATTGAAATTTTACATATTTGCCCTATCATTAAGAAATTAACAATCATAGGATATTTATGGATTATACTCCATTGCGCATTTCGACCGTCAAGCCACTTAAAAATTTAACTTTTGATCTGCATATCTTTTTTAAAGATCAGTATCTTTGTTATGTAAAAAAAGGGGAACAACTCACCGAAGACAAATACACAAAATTAAAAGTTCAAAAAATTGCAAAATTTTTTATTACTGAATCAGATGAACTAAATTATCAAAATTTTTTGGATAATCTTCTTTCGGAAACACTTTCAGATAACAAGATTGGAAGTGATGAAAAAATTCAAATGGTCGAAGGAGCTGCTTCTTCTGCGGTCGAGAGAATGCAATCCAACCCGGGCAGTGAAAGTGCATACCGCATGACTGAAACTGCTGCAAAAAGTTTACGTCAGGTTATTAAAAACAATCCAGATGCCCTTAAAAAAATATTCGGTAAAAAAGTTGAAAAAAATGAAGAGCTCATTAAACATTCTTTAAATGTTTGCGCGCTTTCAGTTAAGCTAGCTGAAATTATGAAATGCTCAGAACAAGAACTTGATGATTTAGGAACCGCTGCCTTAATTCACGACATCGCTATTCCACAAATGAATAAAAATGATCTACCTTTGTTTTATAAACCTCGAAAACTTCTAAGTAACGACGATAAACGAGTTTATTATTTGCACACAAAAGATGCTATATCCCTGCTTCAAGATAAGCCCTACGTAAATAAGGCCATCTTAGAATTAGTTGCAAATCATGAAGAAACTCTTAGTGGACAAGGTCCTAATAAAAAGAAAAAACTTACTCGTTTGGAAGAAATATTAGCGATGGTTAATAATTACGACAAAAGAACCATTACTAATAAAACAACCCCCATGCAGACTCTTAAAGATATGATGATTGATGAGTTGGGAAATTATAGTCTTGATCTACTTAATGAATTTAAAAAAGTCCTCCATACTGAAGGACTTCTTGATTAATCTTTAAAAAATAACTCGAATTGAATCTAGTATAATATCTGCATTATTATAACTTTTATTAAGCATCAGCATCTGAATTGTAAGCGCATCGATTTCTTCGGTGCGTACGATTGGATTAACTTCTTTTAGCTTTATTAATCTTTCTTTTTCTGCAGAGAGTTTATCCATCATCGCCTTTTTATAAATCACTTTTAACTCCTCTGCGCGAACTAGGGCATGTTGATGTGCTTGCTTTAGAACTTTTTGAATGGCGGTCTTTGGTAATCCACGAGCTTTTTTAACCGTTTCAACATCGGCCATAACCGCTCGATCATCAATATCTTCCTTACTCCACTTGTCTGAAAAATCTTCTCCCGTACTATCCACTAAAATCCTAATAGGAGTCGGTGGAAAATAGCGTTCAGGTGATAAATTTTTTGGAGCAATTACATACAATTTAAAATAGGCTTCAATAAAAGTTTTAGTTTGACCTGTCTTTTTTCTCATCATTACCGTTACATTTCCAAATGTATTGCTAATAATTAAATCCATAATACTGACAACCATGGGATGATCCCATGTTAAAAATTCTACATCTTCTCTTTTTCTTGCAGTCTTTCGGTCGTAAGTTATTCTCACTCCTTCACTGTCTAAACCTGGAAAATGCGGGACATACATATTATCACTTGGCTTAATATAATAAATATTGTCCTCGAGATCTTCAATATCAACTCCCAATTCTTGAAAAACCTCACTCATATAATTTGGTAAATTTGATTCATCATCAAATTTTCTAATTTCACTTAAAAGAACTTCAGCTTTCGCTTCGTTAAAGGAATTTAATTCAACGAGAATATCTCTCCCCTCTTCCAGTTTTTTTACGACTTCTATATATTCATTTTTGGTTGTTGTTAAAAATTGTTTTAATATTTCTGGATTTTTTAGACAGATCTCAGGTTGATTTAAATATTCTTCTAAAAGACCCTGAAGTTGTTGATGTACAATACTCGCCCCTTTGGCAGATTGCTCAAAAGCATTAAGACCCACATGATACCAATTAAAAAGAATTTCTTCGTAGGAACTTAGCACGTAAGGCATATGTATATTTATGTCTGCACTTTGTCCGATACGATCAAGTCTTCCAATTCTTTGTTCTAATAAATCAGGATATAAAGGAAGGTCAAATAAAACTAAATGATGAGCAAATTCAAAATTTCGTCCTTCACTTCCAATTTCAGTACAAAGAAGAATTTGCGCTCCTTCTGGATCCGCAAAATAAGCGGCCTGGCGATCGCGGGCAACAAAGGACAATCCTGAATGGAAAACGCCAATATTTAAACTTGCAATTCGTTCTTTAAGAATTTTTTCTAATTCTAAAACTTTAGTTTTTGATTTAGTGATTAAAAGAATTTTTTCTCTACGATTTTTTGTCAAAAATTCACAAAGCCATTCTAATTTTAATTCAAAACTTGGTCCAATAGCTTCTTCATCTTCAATACTCAAATAATGAGTTTTTTTACTTTCGAGTGGGTAAGCGTGAAGCACACGCTTTGGAAAAAAGGAAAAGACATGACCCATTCGAGCTCTAGTATTTCTAAAAAAGATTCGTCCTGTCCCATGCAAGTCTTGTAATTTTTGAATTTCAATATCTGCTTCAGGGGTATTTTTGGCCACCAAGGCACGGGCTTCATCGGCCACTGTATCATAGTGACTCATTTCTTCTAAAAATTCGTGATAATCAAAAAAGCGATTGGGATCCAGCAGTTTTAAACGAGCAAAATGTCCTTCCAATCCTAGCTGCTCGGGTGTCGCCGTCAGAAGCAATAGTCCTTTTGTCTTCTTAGCAATACGTTCAACAATTTGGTATTCAATCGAAACTTTTTCCTGCGACCATTTTAGCTGATGGGCCTCATCAACTATCATTAAATCCCATGTCGCTTGGGCCAGCATTTCCAGGGCCATTGGTGCCCCTTTTAATAATCCAATATTCACAATTACAAAATCACTATCTAGAAATGGATTTGTTCCTGGCTCAAGATGAGTTTCTTGATTAAGAGTTGTAAAAGTTAAATTAAATTTTCGAAACATTTCCACAAACCACTGATAAACAAGTGAATCTGGAACTAAAATCAGAGCGCGCTTGACTCGCTCACTAAGAATTAAATGATGAAGTGCAAGACCTGCTTCAATTGTTTTTCCAAGACCTACTTCATCGGCCAGAAGAACTCTTGGAATAGGCCTATCTGCAATCTGATGGGCCACATAAAACTGGTGAGGTAAAAGGGCCATTCTTCCACCGACAAATCCACGAACGGGACTTTGAGTCAGGCGATTTTTATTCACTTGAGTTTTAAAGCGCAGATCAAAAAGTGTTGATGTATCAATATTTCCATTAAACAAACGCTCTTCGGGTCTATTGAAGCTAATAGCATCTGAGAGCTCTGCTTCTACAAATTTTAGTTCATCGTTAATGATATATGTAATAAGGCCTTCGTCTTCAATAATAGATTCAACCGTGTGCTTGCTCCCACTACGCAGAGAAATCTCATCACCTGCAAAAAAAACAACACGTTTGATGGGAGCACTTTTAGTTCCGTACGTGCGTTCAGACTTACTGGCCGGAAATAATATCTTCACAATCTTAGATTCTACAAATGAAATTGTTCCAAGACCTAACTCAGGCTCAGTTTCGCTCATGTAGCGCTGGCCTACTTTCAATAAACTCACTTAAATGTCCTTCGTGAAATGTTTTTTCTATTATTGCATGTTAAATAAAGCGATGGCGATTCCAATCGCAATCATGGCAATCAGAATATAAACATGGACTTTACCAAGTTTTTTATCTTCTACAGTAAGATGGCTTTTTTGATGTTTATTACTTTTTAATTTAGACACTGAATACTCCTAACGTTGTGGTCCTTCCCCAAAAGCTAGAAGGCACCAAATATATCTTTAAAAAAATCACTAATTCCGTTACTTGATTTTATTTTATAAAGATCACTTGCGTAAGAGTCTTCGTAAGAAAAATTTGAGGCTTCGCTAAAAGTATCAAACTCTTTTGATTCAATATTTGAATCTTCTTTCAATTTAATGATCATTTCGTTGTTTTCTTTCACAATTTTGCGGGCCCGTTCAACTGCTAGTCTGGCCGTGTCATTTTTTGGGACAAAATCCATCTCATTTCTCATAGGTATTACTCCTTGAGTCGTAAATAATTAAGTGTTATATGTTGTTTAACCTTCTAAAAAGCTATTCGTCCACCTTAGAATTTTACACAATGTGCAAAGTTCTTGTAAATCCGCTGGAAAATGTCCTGACATTTACTCTCATTCGCGCTAAAAAGTAAAAATAAGAAAACTGCGAACCTTTAAAGGATAATTATGATTATTTGCCAGAATGTGGGCCTTCGTTATGGTGCACGTAAACTTTTTGAAGATGTGGACATTAAATTTACTCCAGGAAATTGTTACGGATTAATCGGGGCAAATGGCGCAGGAAAATCAACTTTTCTTAAAATTTTGGCCGGTGAAATTCCTTCGTCCACTGGAAATGTTTTCATTACTCCAGGGCAGCGGCTTTCAGTGCTAAAACAGGATCACTTTTTATTTGATGATATCGAAGTTTTAAAAGTTGTTATCATGGGCAACAAAAAACTTTTAGAAATAATGGAAGAAAAAGATGCCTTGTACGCCAAAGAAGATTTTTCTGATGATGACGGTCTTCGCGCAGCAGATCTAGAAGCTACGTTTTCTGAAATGAACGGCTGGGAAGCAGAATCAGAAGCGGCCACACTTTTATCAGGTCTAGGAATTAAAGAAGAATTATTATCGCGCCAAATGAATGAACTAAATGGCGGTGATAAAGTAAAAGTTCTCCTCGCCCAGGCCCTTTTCGGAAAGCCAGATATTCTATTACTAGATGAGCCTACTAACCATTTAGATATCAAAGCAATTCACTGGCTTGAGAATTTCTTGGCCGATTTTCAAAATACCGTTATCGTTGTATCCCACGATAGACATTTTTTGAATAAAGTATGTACTCATATGGCCGATATTGATTTTGGAAAGATTCAAGTTTTCTCTGGTAACTATGACTTTTGGTACCAATCGTCTCAGCTGGCCATGACTTTAAAGTCTAACCAAAACAAAAAGACTGAAGAAAAAATGAAGGAACTAAAAGACTTTATCGCACGCTTTAGTGCCAATGCTTCAAAGTCTAAGCAGGCCACTTCAAGACAAAAAACTCTCGATAAAATTACGCTTGAAGATATTAAACCTTCAACGAGGAAATATCCTTTTATTATTTTTAAACCTAAAAAAGAAATTGGAAAAGATGTTTTGAATGTTGAAAAACTTTCTAAAACTATTGATGGTAAAGTTCTCTTTAAAAATATTTCTTTTCAAGTTAGAAAATCAGATAAAATTGTCCTTTTAGGTGACGACCTGGCAAAGGGTGTATTAATGGATATTCTGGCCGGGGTAACCAAGCCTGATTCGGGAGCAGTTAACTGGGGAGTTACAGCTCAACGTTCATATTTCCCATCTGACAACTCTCAGTTTTTTGTCGAAGGTAAATATAATTTAGTCGACTGGTTACGAGACTTTTCTGAAGATAAAGACGAATCATTTGTTCGAGGATTTTTAGGACGTATGCTTTTTTCTGGTGAAGAAGCACTTAAAAAAACCAACGTTCTCTCTGGTGGAGAAAAGGTTCGCATGATGCTTTCAAAAATGATGTTAGAAGCACCAAATGTTTTAATAATGGATGGTCCAACTAATCACTTGGATCTTGAGAGTATTACTTCTGTAAACGAAGGTTTAAAAAAATATGATTCTGCTTTAATTTTTTCTTGCCACGATCACGAATTTGTTCAAACAGTTGCCAATCGTATTATCGATATCCAACCAAATGGAACAATTATTGACGAAGAAAAAACATTCGATGAATACTTAGGCTTAAACTAATACAATGAAAAAAAATGATACAATAAAGGTTATTAAAAAAAACTCTCCTGATAAAAGACACCGGGACCTCTACCACACTCTTTTAAAAATTAGTTGGCTTAGAGTTTTTTTTATTTATGTAGTTGTGTTTTTTGTCATTAATCTAACTTTTGCACTTCT
>JAURXW010000490.1 GCA_030654205.1 Bacteriovorax sp. | reverse complement strand
TCGTTCTTTTGATACTAGATTTTTTAGAGTCTCGTGAATATTCATAGGGCGCTCCTTGTTTTTTGTATCCTACCACGACTTTTGAGAGTGAAAAATTATCTCTTAAAACGTGAGCAGAGCACTCCGTTCTAGAAAGACAATCACCGTTGAGGGGCTAAGGCTTATAAAAACTAATATAGGGAAATAAAGAACTCTCATGATGAATGAGGAGAAGATATGAAAGAAAAAAAAATTTAGTTTTTCAGCGAGTATCAACCCCGCAAGAAAATAATGCTTACATTTAAGAAAAAGATTTTTCCAATCACCTCGATTGATCAAGGCAAAATACATATGACTAGACATAAAACGCCAGCAATTTCTATTTGAAAAAATGAGTTAGTTTAAAAATAGTAAAATCCAGCAATTCGACCACTTTTCTGGGCACTTTAAAAAATCAATAAAAAAGCAATATCCGACTGAAATCCTTCAGATGGGCGATTCTTTCCTTCCAGCTTTTAGGGCCTTAAGCCTTTATAATGTAAAATGAATTTGTAACATATAAGGTGGATAAGCCTATGCTGAAAAGTTTTTATAAAACATTTTTAATTTCTTTCATGTCGGGTTCTTTAATGACCATGAACATGACGGCGTTTGCTCAAACAGTGGCGGCCTCAAATGTTAAATCCACTGACACAGGAGTTTATTCACGAGATGCCAATGGTGTTGTTTCAAAAACAGATGCACATAATTTTGATGCCGTAAAAGATGAAGATATGTTGTCTTCAATTACCATGATTGCTATCGGTGGAATCGCAGCAAGAATGGCCGTGAGTTATAATCCTAAACCATTAGACGTTCTTGTGGCAGCGGCCGGTGGGATTGCTTATATTGGTGCAGAAGTTATATCTACAGTTCAATTCAAAAAAAATATTGAGGCCATGACTATCGAAGTTACTACAAGTAACGATGGAAAAAATGATCAGGCCCAAATTGATCGTTTGATTGATTTAAAAAAATCTCTTGAAGGTGCCAAAAAATCTATCGGCACTAAAAAAACTCTTCAAACTGCAGCAGCTGCAGCTTTTGCAGCTGCGGCTGCGACGGCCGTTTATTTATCGTTTCAAACTGAAGCGATGGATGAGGCTTGTAATGCGGCGATGGTGGCGGCGCAGACTGGGCTTACGAGCTGTACGGCTGCTGGGGAAGCTGCTAATTGTCTTAAGTGTCAAACCGAATTGGGTATTTATCAAACTTCTTTTAACGCAAAAAATGTTAGTGAAAAAATTCCTGCTAATACTCAGCCTAAATCAGTTGAAATTAAAACTTTTACTCAACTTCTTGCGAAACCTTTGTGCGCTTTAACAGCAGGAGTATTTACAAAAACAGCTGCGGCCGGTGTTGATAGTGCTTGTAAGCCAGCACTATCATATAAAATAGCTCAAGAACCAGTTGCCCCAACAGCAACCGTTCTTGCAGCACCAGTTGTAAACATACTCAACTCAATTCTATTAAAACAAAATACTAAAATTACAAATTACGAACTCCACCAATCACACGAAATTAATTTTGTGAATCGCACTTTGAATTTTATCCTTCCATCAGCGGAAGCAGGTTGGATGCCACTTCTCGGACTAAGTGCATCGGCAACGGCCAGTTATTTATTAATTAGTAAGCAACAAGCAATGTCTCTAGACATGTTAATGTTTCATCCTCTAAACCGCGCGATTGCTTTTGGGGTGCTTGGAGGTTTAGCCTATGCAGCTTCTCAGTCATCAAAAAACCAATTGGATAAAATAGATCAAAATATAGCTAAGATTGATAATATTTTAAATGACCTTAATAAACTTCAAAAAGGTATTCAAAGCAATGGAGTAAAGGATCAAGCGTTGCAGATGGCAGCTTTTAAAGCCTCGCAAGCAGCGGACGTTCCATACAGTGCAAATGCTACTGTGAAATCTGATTGTGCTGCAAGTGTTGGAACAACTAATTGTGATACATTATCAAATCAAGTGAGTGCAGTTTCTGGTTTTTCAAATCTTCCAGATTCTTTCCAAACAATTGCTTCTCAAGCCGCCAAGATTGGTGACAGCATGAGTGGAACAAATATAGTTTCAGGGGGAACGCTGGCGTCAGCGAATTCTTTAGCAGGAAAACAAAATGCTATTGCAAAATTATTGGCCACGACTCAAGGAAAGTTAAATGAGCAGTTAGCTGGCATGGGAAAAGCTGCCATTGATTTTAACAAAGAACAAAAAAATCTTCTTAAAAATTTAAATGCTCAAACAGCAAAAGGCTTAAAATCAAGCAGCATGTCCCCAGCTGGTTTTTTAGCAAGTTCTGGAGTCGCTCCAATAGGTGGTGTTCAAGCTTTAACAAGTGCAATTATGAAAAGCTCATATGTACCTGCTGCTGGCAGTTCTACTGGACGAAAAGATAAAGGATTTAATTTAGATTTTAAAGAAGCTGCCAGTCCTGAAGTGGCGACCGCTGCTGAAAAAGAAGGGAAATTTGATATTGGAACAAATGATATAACGACAGATAGTGGAGAGTCTTTATTTCAACTAATCTCAAATCGTTATTTGAAATCTGGTTACCCAAAATTACTAGAAGAAATACCGTTAAAAAAATAATTTTCTTGTTACTTAAAGAGGCACGTATGTTGAAATATTTTTACAAAACATTTCTAGTTTCAGTTTTATCAGGATCGCTCGCAACGATGAACATGTTGGCGTACGCAGTTGAAACATCTTCTCCTGAAAATATTATTAATGAGTTTAATGCGCTTCAAACCAAAAAAAGCAAACCCACTTACGCAAGCCTTGCCGATGCTCTCAGTAGTGTTGAGGCACCTGCTGATAAAGCGGAGATACAGGCAACTTATAATCTTGCTGAAAAAAGAGTTTCAAAAGGAATTTCGATTGCAATTAGCAGCGCAATCCTAAAAGATTTCAACGACACGAGAGCAAACAAAGGCCTTAAGGGTAGTGCAGATGTTGATAGTCTTACGGCCAATGAAAAAACTCAATACAATGCAGATATGTTGGCCAGCGTGAACAAAATAAGAGTTCAAAATGGATTTAGCACAATCGCGCCAGCGCCTAATTTTCCGAAAATTGGAGTTGCTGGAATAACAGAAATACATAACCAGTTTGTAAATACCAATACTCAAAATAGAGCACCAAAAGAATCGGTGCAGATCCAAGGCGTTGGAGACAGTGATATGGCCGCAACCTTAATGATGGTTGGTGGAGCGATGGTTGCTAAAAATTTTTTAACTTATAAAAAAACAATTGATGTCATGATTGGAATAGCGGGGGCAGCTGCCTTTCTAGCGGGAGAAATTGTTGCTTTTTCGGGATTGGATGGGGCCACCAAATCAAGTCAACTTGAAATTGAAAGACTCTCAAGTGGCGAAATAGATCAAAAACAAATAGTGATTTTAGAAAAATTAAGACAATCATTGGTTGATGCAAAAAGCACGGCGGGGACAAAGAAAAAATTTCAATTAGCTTCTATGGCGGCTTTTGCAGCTGCAGGGGTTGCTGCTTATACTTTGTCGACTGCTGAGATTGCGGCATATACTTCGTGCAATGGCGCGATGTCTTTGGTTGGTGAGACCGCTGCCACTGCGCTTAAAGTTGCGCTAGCGGCAACACCTGTTGGAACAGCTGCTGCAGCGGTAGCGACTGCCTGTTTGAATCCAATAACGATTCAAGCTGGTGGGATCAATACTTATGAAGCATCTCATTTGCCTGTTGCTGCCACTATGGCACAATTGCCGGCGGTTACAACACAGAATGCTAGTTTGACAACAAGTAATGGAATTGCAGGAACAGCTTGCGCACCTTTTGGTGGAGTAGCAATGGCAACAATGTGCCAGGCGTATCTTACTCAGCATTTAGCAAACTATAGCGGAGGAATACCTATTGCTGCTGTTTACCAAAATTCATTTCCCCCAACACTTCGAAATATTTTATTTTCAAATCCGATTGATTCACAAAAAATTTCAAAAATCCAATCTCCAGCAAACACACATAAATTTAACTTTTTAGACAAAATAACTAATTTTATAATGCCTTCAGCGAACGCAAGTGTATTTAGCTTGATGGGAATTGGTTCAGCGGCCGCTGCGGCACTTTTAGTTTACAATACTTCATTAGGTCTTCAGATTGATATGTTTATGCTTGTTCCAATCAAGCGCGCAATCGTCTGGGCAGCTTTCACGGCCCTCGCACTCGCTGCTTCAAAATCAACAGACAACCAAATTGGAATCATCGAAGGCAATATTAAAAAAATTGATAATATTTTAAATGATCTGCATAAGATGGATAACAGTGTGGCTTCCTCAAATGCAACCACCATAAGAAATCCTTCAATTACCAGTACCGGAATCGTTAACAAGCCATTAAATGTAAATGGTGATGATAATAATGATATTAATTTTTCTGGAAAAAATGGTGAAACACTTCCTTGCTTAACTCAATTGGTAAGTGGGAAATGTGCTTCTTTTAGCGACGCTCTTACAGCTCAAGCTCAAAATTCTGGATTGCCTAGTTCTGTTTTTGATTCGATTAAATTAGATAGCATTGGAGCCATGGGGCAAGGATTAAATGGCAGCGGTAAAATTTCACGCGCAACTCTTGGTCAAGTAGATAATCTTCGCACGCAATCATCTGCAGTGAATAAGCAATTATCAAAAGCACAAAAAGATCTTCAATCAAAATTAAATGCAACTGGATCTAAAACAAATCTTGCTCAAGCAGGAAAAGATCTTTTAAGTAGCCTTAATAAAGCGGGCGTAGGGGCACTGGCCAAAAGCAACACAACACCTGCGGCTTTAATGGCCAGCCTTGGTGGAGGATCTGGAGCAGCTTCGGAAGCTCTGGTTGATAAAGATGCCAATAGACTTTCTAAGACTGCTGGTTATAAATCAGGTTTTACTCCAGCTTCGGCCACTGGTTTATCTGGAAATGGTTATAAGGCACCTGCCAAAGACATGGATCTCGACGGTAAAGAGCTAGCTGTTAATGGTGGAGTCGGAAGCGATAAAATAGCGGTCACAATGGATGATTACGATTTAAAAAATGATATTAATAAAGATAAAAATTCATCAATTTTTGAAGTTATATCTAATCGTTATTTAAAGTCATACGAGAGATTATTTAAAAGAGTAAAATAGAAAATTCACAGGCGACGTTTGAAAATTATTTTTTCCAAACGTCGTCTATAATCTGAGCATTCACATCATTCTTATTTAAAGATCCAAGACCAAGTCCATCCTCATAAGTTCGAAGTAGTGTATAGAAATTATTAGCGCGAGCACTTTGTGCCCCAGGCTTAATATTTGCCCCAAATAAAAGAGTATAGATTTGATTTGTGGGAGTTGTTCCTTCATCAAAAGTCACAACCACTAATAAATCTTTTGGAAAATTAGGTGAGTGTAAAATTGAATCAAAGTTTTTCTTAAACCACTTATCACCAATTGCAATACCTGTATCATGGCCATCGTTTTTAAGGTTGGGAATGTACATTGAAAAATCTTTAAGCTTGGAAGAACTGAAGTCGGTGAAAAATTCCTTGGCTTCAACAATCTTTGCACAGCGAGCAGGGTTTTTTTGTACATTTACGAAACTCATAAAAGGAACATGCTTTCTTGCATAGTCACCTGAAGTTTTTCCCAAGAAACAATTTCCCGGATAATCTTCAGCATAAACTTTCCAATCTTTTTTTACATCTTCTAATAAATCTCCAATATGTCTTTCATTAAGATCAATTGGTTTGTCATTGACGATATTAAAAGTTGTACCTGCAATCATCGCAATATAATTTCCCAGAGAGGGATGAATAGCAGCTTTAAAATTTGTGAACAGAGCTCCTTCTTTAACTAGGCTTGAAAAAAAAGGTTGTTGAATGGCCTTGGAATATTCGGTGTTCTCGAAAACAATCACTAAAACTTTATTAAAATTTGCAGCATAAATACTTTGAGAAAGACTTAGGAATGTGAGTGTTAAAAATATATTTTTCATTTACAAATTTCCGAGGTTAAAAATTTTACAGGGCCTTGTAGAATCCCTATTTTTTGAAACTTTGACAAGCTTGATATGGATAGGACATATTAAGTTACTTATATATATTAGGTATTATATAGTTACTAAGAGGTAACGAATGAGGAATAAATGGAAAACCAACTACTTGGAAAGGAATGTGACTCCACTTTAGGAGCTGGAATATGTCCATTAAGAGAACTCCTAACCCGCTTAGGAGACAAATGGAGCGTTTTGCTCATCCTAACACTCGCTAATATGCCCAAACGGCGTGGACGCTTCTCAGAGATTAAAAGAAGCATTCCCGGTATTTCGCAAAGGATGCTGACTGCGACTCTTAGAAACCTCGAGCGCGATGGAATTTTAGAGCGTGAGATGTTTGCTGAAGTTCCACCAAGAGTTGAGTATCAGCTAACAGATTTGGGCACGAGCATTCTCAATCCGATGAAAGAAATGGTGGTGTGGATTGAAGGTCACTGGTCGAGCATTCGTTCGTCTCGTGAAAATTTTGATAATAAAGGGAGCAAATAGAAATGGATAAGAAAATAATTTTAACTAAGTTAATTGAAAGCTTGAACTTGGAATTAATTGAAGTAGAAAGTGCCGCTAAATCTACCAAAGATTTAGTGACAGCTGATGATTTAAAATCTGAAGGAAAGTATGATACCCGTGCCATTGAAGCTTCATATTTAGCCAGTGCTCAATTAAAACGTGTTGAAGAAATTAAAACTGATATTCAAATGCTAGAAGATATAGAATTAATTGATGCCGAAAAAGTTCAAATGGGTTCTTTAGTCTTGATCGAATTTAAAGGACAACAACGATATTATTTTTTAACAACAACTTCGGGGGGCACGATGCTTATGGTGGATGGAAATCCCGTATTAGTTATTTCCGTTTTTTCACCCATTGGCAATGAGGCTTTAGGTCTAGGGGCCGGTGAGAGTTTCGAAGTAGAAACTCCCAAAGAGATGAGAACTTATAAAATAATCAAAGTTAGTTAGACTGGGCGATTTGAGCGTTCAGATCTGTTGAAGTCGCAAGCATTTTTAAACGAATTTCAAGTTTATGCAAATAATTGCGTTTATATCTGTGAGTGTTGGAATGATAACGAGCGTACCAACGTCGATCTTTTTTTTCATATCTTTTTTTAATGATATTTAAAATTTCGGCCATTTTTAATAATGCATATTCTTGATCGATTTTTATTTTTTCTTTTATGAGCAATGGTTTTTTCATGCGAATAAATTCTTTATTCCACATTTCCACATTTATTTGTGCCACAGAAACATCCCCGGTGCTGGAGACTTTGTCGGCTTGAAAATTACTTTCCGTATCGATAATTGCTACAATTATTTGGGGTTCAACTTTATATTGCTTAATCGCCATGGAAATTTGTGAAGCTATAGTGTCTCGCTCTTCCTCGTCTAGATCTGGCTCAACGACAGCGATCATATTAGCAACAACAAAGGCTTCATTGGGATAGGGCTTTCTATCAAAATTAGCAAATTTTGGCGGAAGGCTCGTTCTAATTGATTTGGAAAGTTTTTTAGGTTCTTTTTTAGGGAGAGTTTTGACACTTGAACAACTCTGTACAAAGAGCAGCGACAAGAAGAGTGTTGCAGCTTTTGGTAGTTGTTTTGGGGCTAAGTTAATCATTGCTGAATTATAGGTCATTTCTTGATTTCTCAATCAGCAACTTGTCTTTTTGTATGGTTTGTTTACTCGTTCTGGGTTAAACCATTGAAGATTATGAAACTTTTTGCTATTTTTTTATTTTAAGCATTCTTTGTTTAAGATTTAAAAACTTAAAAATTGGCAATTAAAATTGCCGTTTACTGCGCTGGAGTTGGCCCATACATAGGC
>JAURXW010000489.1 GCA_030654205.1 Bacteriovorax sp. | reverse complement strand
TTGGCGTTTTTTGAATTCACCAATACGGATCTCTTGATTCAAGAACATCTTTACTTACCGGCCGAAAAAACTTGGGTCTTAAAAGATCCTCATCTTTTTTACCGCGCACTTTTTTATACTGCCATAAAAATTCCGATTTATATTATTGGAGCATTAGCTTTAGGTGCAACCATTATTTCTTGGAAAAAACAAAAGTGGCATGAATACCGAAAAGGGCTAATCATTGTGACTTTAAGTTTAATAATTCTTCCGCTATCAGTCGCTGTCATTGGAAAAAATATGACCAATGTTCAATGCCCTGATGACTTGAATCACTTTGCAGGAAAAATACCCTACGTAAAACTTTTTGATTCTTATCCAAAAAATCCTGAATCACTCGATGGAAAATTTCGCAGAGGTCACTGCTTTCCGGCGGGCCATGCCTCCGGAGGATTTGCTCTCCTGTCGCTCGTTTGTTTTTTTAGAGAAAGAAAAAATAAAATATGGGCCTTCGTCTTTGCCATGAGCATGGGATGGACTATGGGAGTTTATCAAATGCTTCGCGGGGCCCATTTTTTAAGCCATCACTTAACAACTATGATTTTAGCTTTAATATTAGTTTCAACACTTAATCAACTTATCAAGGATTTTGAAAATGTTAGCCCTGCAACTGAAAAATAAACTTGCTCCAACTCCAACAAAAAATCCCAAGTATTCCATGAGTGTAAAAGATCATGCTAATAACGAAGTAGTTCTGGGCGATCCTCGCGCCACAAGAGCACTTGTCGCTTTAATGGATCAGCATGCTACCATCGGCGGTGCTGCTGCTCACTGGGGTGGTCCTGCGGCCTTTGCAGAGATGGTATCGGCCATTCACGGAATTATGTTCAAAGATAAAACTAAAAATTGGTATGAAACTTTTAATTTCGTCAACGATGCCGGCCATGCTGAAAACGGCATCTATGCCTTGCGGGCCAACTACGGTTTTGATAATTTAACTTTTAAAGATTTGCGTTTGTTTCGCTCGATAGAAAGCAAACTTACTGGTCACGGTGAAGCTCATTTAAATCCAGAGGGAGTTTTTATTTCTAATGGTCCATTGGGTTCTGGCCTTCCTCAGGCTCAAGGTCTTGCGATCGCAGATAAAATCATCGGAAATCAAAGAGTAACGATTTGTCTTCTTTCCGACGGTGGAGCTATGGAAGGAGAGGCCAAAGAATCGCTTGCTGCGATACCAGGGCTTTCTTTAAAAAATAAAATTAATCCATTTGTTTTAATTATTTCTGATAATAATACAAAACTAGGTGGACGTATTGATGAAGATTCTTTTTCAATGACTCCGACTTTTAATTCCTTGGCCGCTCTTGGTTGGAATTTGGTTCATGAAGCTGAGGGAAATAATCTTCAAAAAGTTTATACAACTATCGAAAGTGCAATTGCTCATGCTCAAGAAACTGGCAAACCGGTAGCTGTAGTTTTAAAAACAATTAAAGGCTTTGGAGTTAAATCTACAATGGAAAGTGCTAGTGGTGGGCATGGTTACCCACTGAGCTCTTACGACAGCAAATTAGTTTCATTCGTCAAAGAAATTTATAATGGCGATGCTCCTGCTGAATTTAGTGAATGGGCTGAAGAAATTTTAAAATCGGCCCCAGCTCCAAAAGTGCCAGCTGCCGATGCTCCTAAAACTGAGAAAGTTCAAGATGGTTTTGCCAGAGCAGTTATTAGAGCGGCTAAAGAAGGCCTTCCGGTATATTCAATCTCTTCTGATCTTCAAAGCTCAACAGGTATCAAGGCCTTTCATAAAGAATTTCCAAATCAATACTTGGATGTTGGAATTGCAGAATCAAATATGATTTCTTCGGCGATTGGTTTATCTAAACAAGGACTAATCCCAATTGTTGATACCTTTGCTCAATTTGGAATTACTAAGGGAAATCTTCCTTTTATTATGGCAGGACTTTCAGAAGGACCAGTTATCGCTCTTTTTTCTCACACTGGTTTTCAAGATGCGGCCGATGGGGCCAGTCACCAGGCGACAACTTATTTTGCGGCCCTTTCGAGTATTCCTCATGTAACAGTTATTAATTGTGCATGTTCAAGTGAAGCTGAAAGTTTAATGTATGAGGCCATTACTAATTTTGCTAAGACCAGACTTCTTGGCAAAACTCCAAACTCTGTTGTTTTCTTTTTGGGCCGAGAAAATCATCCAGTAAGTTATGTTGAGGGTATGAAATACCAATGGAATAAGGCGAATACTTTAACCACGGGATCGGACGTCACAATTGTGGCCGCAGGACCGATGGTTGGAAAAGCACTTGAGGCAGCCAAGCTTATGGCCGCAAAAAATATTTCGGCGACAGTTATTAATCATTCATTTGTTAATCATGTAGATCTTGAAACTCTCAAGGCATCACTCTTGGAAACAAAAGGAAAATTAATAACCATCGAAGATCACCAAGTCTTAGGTGGTATGGGCTCAATGATCGTACACGCCCTTCATACCCATGATGTGCAATTTAAATCGCGAACTCTTGGGATTCAAGGGGAGTTTGGACAATCGGCTTATAAAGCTGATCAGCTTTATGCTCGATTTGATTTAAATGCTCAAGGGATTGTGAAAGCTTTTGAGAGTATGAACTAAAAATATAGATTTAAATGGTAGTTGAAAAGAAGTGTTCTTTTCAACTACCATTTAAAATTTTATTATGATTTTTTAAGCATTTTTACGACTTCAGAAACGTGAGTCTCTTCGTCTACAATCATTCCTCTGGCAAATTCTTCAACTAAAACGATTTTATCTTTTGAAACTTCAAGTAGAAGATATAAATCTTTCAGTTGCTCTTTTTCATGGGCCAAAGATTCATTTAAAATTTCATCTACAGAATGTTTATATGTTTCATCCAATTTGGAAATTTTCAATGATGGATGCCCACCAAAAGTTGTAATTAGTTCTCCGATTTCTTCTGCGTGCGTAAGTGATTCCTGAGATTGATCTCTAAACCACTTTACGATTGGAATGCGATTGTATCCAAAAATCATTAATGAATAATGACTGTATCGTATAACACCAGCATACTCTCTTTCGACTAATCGATTTAAAATTTCGACAATCTGCTTTTCTAAACTGCTTCCTGTTTTTTTTGCCATTTTTCCTCCACTTCTAAACTTATAAGAAGTTTGATGGTAAAACATAAAGTTTGAACGGTCAAACAAGCTTGTTTGAAAAACTTATCATAAGAATAATTTAATATTAAAGAAATACCGATCTAATAAAAGTTTCTTTTTGAGTGGCCACACCAGATCCGGTACATGGAGTTGTTAAGATTCGTTCTTTTTCAACTCCAATATTTCTAATGTCTGGAACTTGAGAAACATCAGTATAAATTGTAATTAATTGAGAATTAGTTGCACTAAAACCACCGGTTGCATTGGCAGTTTTTGTATCGATTTGTACATTATCAAAACCCAAATCAGTTTTAAAAGTCATAATATAAAAATTATTTTTTATCAGCGGTGAAGCGTTGGAAATAATCACCTCTTTGGCCAAAACAGATTTACATAAATCTTCAAGAGCAGGTGTTTGTTCTGTTATCACATCAGGAAAAATATTTTGGGAATCTTGTGAATTATATTCAAGCTCTTTTCCGACAAATAAAATTTCAGCCGTTATGTTGATCGGAGCATCTACTTTTGCCTTGCAGTTTTTTCTTTCTAAATTAAAGATATACCCAACTCTGACTGGAACTTTACCAGTTAAAGCTGAAGTCAGATTATTTCTTTTAGCCTGAAGCGAATTGCAAATTCTAAGCGCAATTTTTGCTTCGTCTACCGTTAAAGCTCTTTGCGACGGTGCTTCTTGGCCCGCGGTATCTTTTACAATACCTGGAAGTTTACCAAATATTCTTTGATTACGAAGCTTTCCACAACCACTAAAGGCCAGCAAAAGACAAAGAATAATAAGAGTTCGCTTCATTTGGATGATCCTTATACAAGTAGAGATATTCAGTATAAGAATTTAACCTATTTTTAGTCAATTCTATTTTAAGTTGTAAAAATTATAGAGCAAAATAATACTAAATGATAAAATCTATTTTTAATGCGGGAGAATGCAATGAACTCTGCTCTTTGTGTAAATAAACTCAATCAACCTATAGGACACGCACTCCCTAATTGGGAGTCAGCTCAATTTCCTAATACTCAATTACTGATAGGTGAATATTGTCGCCTGGAGCGTCTTGATCCAAAACTTCATTCAGATGATCTTTTTAAGGCCAATAGCTTTGATCAAGAAGGCCGAAATTGGACCTATCTCCCCTATGGGCCTTTTGATAGTTATCAAGATTATTCGCAATGGTTAGAAAAAATTTCAAACATTAATGATCCCTATTTTTTTGCGATCATTGATCTAAATTCAATGAAAGCAATTGGGCTTTTGGCCTTAATGAGAATAAGTCCAGAGGTGGGAACAATTGAGGTAGGTCATATTAACTACTCGCCACTTCTTCAAAAAAATATCGCTGCCACAGAGGCGATGTATTTAATAATGAAGTATTGCTTTGCGATTGGTTACAGACGCTATGAATGGAAATGTGATCATTTAAACGAGGCGTCTCGATTGGCTGCGATTCGTTTAGGTTTTCAATTCGAAGGAACTTTTAGACAGGCCACTATTTATAAAGGGCGCACCCGTGATACCGATTGGTTTTCTATTCTTGATAGTGAATGGCCCAAGAGACAATCGGCTTTTGAAGCATGGCTTTCACCTAAAAATTTTGATCAAAACAAAATACAAATTAAATCCCTTGCTAGAAATGAGTAAGAGCTTGAACCCAGGTTTGAGTCATTGATTTAAAAATATTTCCTTCACAGCTTGTTAGGCGAGTTCGTTCTTGCTCAACACCCATAAACCTGGCCTCTGCTTGAGAGCCATTGGTAATAACCGAAATAGCTTCAGCACCTGAAAGGGAAAAATTTCCTCTAGAATCACTAATTTCTTTTTTTATTTGTACGCGATCGAAATTATTTTCAATTAGAAAAACGACAGTGTACTTAACTAGACCGATGATGACTGTGTTTGAAACATTATCTGAACTTGGTACAGATGAGCAGATGGTGGCCAAAGCACTGGTTTGATCTGTTACTACATCTCTAAAATAATTTTCTCGCTCTGGAATGGCCGAATATTGTAGTCCTGAAATTTTAGAAATAGTGGCTATAAAAGTTTCCGAACTTTTTATATTTTTACAATCGACAAAACTTGCTTGGAGTTTAACTTGCTCAGTTCTGTCATCAAAAGTTTGAAAATGGTCTTGCTTTTGCTTTAAGGCCGTACACATTCTGCGCCCTATTTTTAACTCTGAATCAACTAGATTTCTGGGTCCAGGAAAACGCATGGCACCCACACCTGAGTTATCTGCACTACTTCCCAACTTTTGGCTAAGTCTGCAGCTCGCAGAAAAGATAAGACAAACTAAAAGGGCAAAGATTCTTTTAGAACTAAAAAAACTAATATTTTTTTTCAAAGGACTTCCTTATTGATCTAAAAATCAAAACTCTAAAAATAGAGTTTCGTGATCATTCATTATTTCTAATGATTGTCTCTTAGATTTCCAAAAAGATAAAAGCCAATTAGTGATAATAATTCTTACACTGAAGATTTCAATTGAAGAAAGCGGCCAATTTGGAATTTCAATACTCATAAAATCCTTTTTTATGAAGAATAATGAAGCTGCAAATTTCTACCATGCCAAAAGATTTTCAGGAAGCAGGAAAAAATAATCTTTGATTAAAAATTTCCTGGAGCGCACTGCAAACAAATCAGCTCAAGTTTTCGCCAGCGCTCGACTACGCTTTTTCGGTCATCTACTACGAACAATACTTGATAATTTTGTTCGATCTTCTGATAATATATATCCTCTTTTACGTCAGCGTCTTCGCGTTGATCAAGAAGCCCTCTCATATACAAATGTTCATAATCTACCGAATGCTTCTTTAACCAGTTTTCAGTAGCTGCCCGATTGGCCTCGCCTCTGCCGGTCACAAAAATAATTTTATAATCCCGTGAAGTCATGGCCGCCATTAATTCAAAACACCAGTGATTGAGTTCGTCATGGACCATCAATTCATTAAAGGCCTTCCAATTTTTATTACTTCCTTGGACATGGTGCACACGATGCTCTACATCGCAAAGTGTTCCATCTAGATCAACCAGAATGGCCTTCAATTTACTTTGCATATTTAAAATCTCCAAAATTTATTAAATTCATTTCGATAATTATAAATCAGTACCATGCTCATAATTATATTTAAAAAACCTATGATACCAAAAATGATAGAAAGTGAAATATGCTGCTGATGCAACACTGTCAATAATAGTGCGATGGAGACAATAGAAAAAGTATTGAGAATATTATTTCCTGCAATAATGCGAGAGAGTTCCAGACCTGAAGAGATGCGTTGCAGTTCCGCAAATTGAGGTACCGTAAAAACTCCACCAAGAAAAGCCAGACAGAAAAAATCAACCAGGATTCTCGTGCTCATTTTTAATTGAAAAAACTCACTTATAGAAAAGATCTCTGGTCCAAAGGTTTGTTTGGCAACGAGATTCAAAACAAGCGAGACATCAAAAATGAAAAAGGACATCGCCATTAAACTTATTGGAATAAGTGCGCGGAAGACTTTTCCTTTTGTTATTTTTTCTAAGACAAAAGGGCCGATCCCCATTCCAAAAGTAAAAACAAATAACATTAACGTTGCCACCTGAGCATTGCCATGAAAAATATTTTTTGAAACTAGAGGCAGTAGTGATAAGAGCCCAGCTCCTAAAAACCAAAACCAGGAAAGTCCAATAATTAAAATCCCTACCATTTTATTTTTAAAAATTAATTTCAAAATATCTTTAGAAGAAGTCCAAAAGTTCCAATCGATAAAGATTACTTCAGCGGGAACTTCTGTGTTTTCAATTGGCTTTAACCGATTAGCGGCCATCAGTCCCAAAGTTGCAAATAAGATGAGTAAAAACTTTAGTCCCCAAAGATTATTTTGATTTGTTGCTGCCAGTCCCCCTATGATTGTCCCACATAAAATGGCCACAAATGTTCCTGAACTTATTAAAGTGTTGGCCAAGACCAAGTTATCTTTATTGGAGTAATTTGGAATGAGAGAATACTTGAGCGGCCCAAAAAAAGTTGAATGTAATCCAAATAAAAAAAGAACGAATAAAAGCAAATAATAATTTCGCTGATAAAGACCTACGATCGCCAAAATACAAATAAGTATTTCTATCTTTTTAATAATTTTAACCATCATCGTTTTTTCAAATCGATCCGCTAATTGCCCGGCGGTCGCGGAAAGAAAAAAGAATGGCAATATAAAAATACCTCCACAAAGGGCCACTAAGGCCTGGGAATTAAATCCAAACAAAGTAACACCTTGATAGGTAATCATAATGATTAAGGCATTTTTGAAAACGTTGTCGTTGAGTGCGCCAAAAAATTGTGTCCAAAAAAGTGACCAAAATTCAGTATTAATTTTTTTCATAGAAATAAATTAACAATTTTTAGAGAAAAATGATATTTATAAGATATGAAATTTTACCACTATGTTCATTGTCCATTTTGTATTCGCGTTCGCATGGGCTTTGGACTGCTTGGCATTGACTATGATTCAGTAGTCTTACCATATAACGACGAAAAAACGCCATTGGACTTAACTGGTAAAAAGATGCTTCCCATTTTGGAAATATCAAATGGAAATGTCGTCAACGAAAGTCTAGATATTTTGAAAAAATTTGATCACAATAACTTACTCAATTGGACTTTTTACGAAAGACTTTCGGTTGAGGTCGATTTACTTATTTCAAAAATTAGTGATCCGGTTCACAGTCTTTGCATGCCTTATTGGATCTGGACACCTGAATTCAATGTTGAATCGCGAAGCTATTTCCAAACTAAAAAAGAAGTAAAAAGAGGACCTTTTAAAAATATTATTCGCAACAAATCAGTTCACTTATCTGCTCTTAATAATATTTTAACTAGTGAGTTAGAAAACAATCTCAACTCATTTTATAAAAGCTCTCAACTTTCAATTGTTGATATTATGATCGCCTCGCACCTATGGGGAATGTATATTTTTCCCGAATTTCAATTCACTCCAAAAGTGCATAAGTATTTGCAATCTGTAAAAGCTCAAACTCATTTTGATTATCATCAGGATTTTTGGAAGTAGAAATCTAGGATTATGAAATTCTCATAAGGTGATTTTTTATCAATAAAGCAGCTTCTTCAAAATCAAACGGTTTAAAAATGATGGCCCTCGGTTTAAAATGATTTAAATCTTCTCTGGGATATTCATGATAACCAGTTACAAAAAAAAATGGAGTGAAATCCTGGCGATCCTGAAGTTTAGCGATTAATTCGGGCCCCGTCATATTCGGCATTGCAATATCTGTAACGATGCAATCAACTCGTGCGCTTTCTAAGAACTTCAAGGCCATCAGGCCATCTTTGGCCGAATAAACCACAAAAGATAGGTCCTCTAAACTTTCTTTTAAAAGTTCAATTAGATCAGCATCATCATCGACAATTAATACTGTTTGCTTGGATTTTTCTTTTAAGGCCATGAAATTATTATAGCAGTAAATTTATTGATCACAAGAGTAATAATTAACTGGTTGACCCGTCAAACTTTTATGATATAACTAAAACAAATATCCCTTGTTCCGACGAGAATCGTTTTATGCTTAAACTTACTCTCCTATTTATCTTACTTTTTTCGATTAAAATTCCCAATGCATTTTCTGAGAATTCAGATAATAGCGAGCAGTCACCACGTTTTGCGATTCATCTTCTAGATTATCTTGCCCACGATTATGCCGGTGCAGTTATTCACGGAAAAGTTTCTTCTGAATCAGAATATACTGAACAAAAAGAATTTGTCACAAAAATTTTTGAATTAGGAGATACTCTTCCATTTATCAAAAATAATACAACAACTTTTAATAAGATTATTAAATTAAAATCGTTGATAGATAATAAAGCAGAAGCGATTGATGTTGCTCTATTGGCCCGTGACATTCAAAAAGATCTTATTGCTACTGCCAATATTAGTTTATCTCCGACTCGCTCTCCTTCACTTACCAATGGAAGAATTCTGTTTGCTCAAAATTGCATTTCTTGCCATGGACAAAATGGACTTGGTGATGGACCTGACGGAGCATCTCTAGAACCAAAACCGGCCAATTTTCACAATACAGAAAGAATGAGTTCAATCTCTGCTTTTCATGCTTACAATACAATTCGCCTAGGAGTGCCTGGAACCGGAATGCCTGCATTTGGAAATTTAAGTGATAAAGAAGTTTGGGATCTGTCATTTTTTGTTATGTCTATTAGGCATGCTGATGCTATCAATGCCTTAAAATCCCAAACAATATCGGCACCTGAAAATATTACGTTAGAAGAACTTGCAACATTATCTGATACGGAGCTTAAAGAAAAAATAAATGAAAAAGATGATAATCAAAAAATTCTGGCCTTAGCAATATTGAGAAATAAAAATGATACAACATCTGGTGGTCAATTCATCAGTATTGCGAAGTCGTACTTAAACCAAGCTTTGAGTGCATATAAAACAAACACCAAAGACTCAAAGGATTCTGCTAAACGTTTTGCCATACAAGCATACCTTGAAGGCATTGAACCAATTGAGCCAATGATAAAGGCCAATGAGCCAAAACTGGTAGTTCGAATCGAAACCGAGATGGGAAAGATAAGAGAAATCATTAAATCTCCCAATGGAACAATCGATCAGTTAAGTCAGCAAATTTCTTCAACCCAAATTTTATTATCTGAAGTTGAAGAATCCATCCAGGCAAAAGAATTAAGTTTCGGAGTGGCCTTTTCTGGAGCATTTGCCATTATTTTGCGCGAAGGATTTGAAGCGGTTTTGATAATATTAACTCTACTAAGTGTTATAAAAGCTTTTGGAAGTAGAAAAGCTGCTCTATGGGTTCACGCTGGTTGGGCGTCGGCACTCTTTTTAGGTTTTGTTGCCTGGTTTTTATCAGGAGCACTAATGAAGCTTAGCGGAGCAAGTCGCGAAGCACTCGAGGCCATTACTTCGTCAGTGGCCGTTGTAATACTTTTATACTTTGGTTTTTGGTTGCACCGCCAAACCGAAATATCTCGTTGGAAAAAATTTATTCACGTAAAAGTTCAAGGTGCTATTGATAATAAAAACTTATTTGGGTTATTCTCAATTGCTTTTATCTCTGTTTTCCGTGAGGCCTTTGAAACAGTTCTCTTTATTAGAGCGCTTTGGTTTCAAACAAATATCGACGGAAAAAATGCTATAAGCTTAGGTCTTCTAGCAGCACTTGCATTAATATTTACTTTTTCTTTTGTGGCCCTTCGTTACTCTAAAAAATTACCAGTGCGAGAATTGTTTAAAATTTCTTCGATATTGACAAGTGTGCTTGCCTTTATACTTGCTGGAAAAGCAGTACATTCAATGCAAGAGGCGGGTTATTTAAATGCAACAAATTTTCCATGGAATATTCGTTTTGATACCATTGGATTTTTTCCAACTTGGCAAACTATCGCAGCTCAAGTTTTAACTCTAGGCTTAGCTCTTATATTAATTAATATAAACATGACCAAAACATCAGCAGCTAAAAAGATAATTTAGTTTTTTCTGATATTAAAAATAAATGGAGTCTCTTGGGATGGGATAATAATATCCCCTAAACTTAGCTTTTCAGTGGGGCTTAAAACCATCTCTAAATGATAAGTCCCAGGGGCCATATCAATATCAATTAGCCTTATTTCATTGGGTAATGTTGACCAGTAACGTGTGTCTGCTTTTTCTGATTCTTCAATAACTTTAGAGGCACCAATATACTGAAAAAGTGCTGCATTTTTGGCCAAGAAATTATTATCCCCTTTTTTTCCACCACCAAGTGCTTTATAAGTCGCAAAGGATGCTGCAATGGCCGTCGCGTGTTTGGCCGCTAATCTAAAACCAACTCTCGAATAGGTCCAGGTAGAACCCTCAAAAACGGCTTCTTCTGCAATATCTCCCAGGGGATTAACGAGCGAGACCTCTTTTTTTAATACTTCTTTATTGTCTTTGTCCAATACGACGAGTTGCTGCTTTTGAGGGGGATTATTATTCACTATTTTAGGTAACTCAAATCCTACCCCAATATTTTTTAAGGCAATACTTGCAGTAGCAATACCTAAAAAGGCTCCACCTGGATTATAAGAATTTGGAGAGGGTAACAACCCCAAAACTTCGGCTGCAAATAAAGCCACAAACGGTTCTTTGGCCAGAAAATCTAAACTGTAAAAGCTTTTATCAGCAACTTTTTCTGCAATAATACCTTTTTCAATAATCAAAGTGACAGGTGTTTTAATTTCTTTTGATACTTTTTTAGAAACACTCGTTAGTCTTGTGATATTTTGCTCTAGATATTCACGAATATTTTTTTGAAAATCTGATTCAATAATATATTTTTTCTTAACTTCTGCGACCGACAAATCTGCTAACTTATCAAAATCTTTTTTAAAATCTAGATAATGTAAATTAAAAGCAGGATATGTATTATAATTTTTAAAGAGTACATCACCAGCATCTTTATAGAGTTGAAGTGCGATCTGCCTATCTTCACGAGTCCCGATCATTTCATGAATTTTAGCACCATAAATTTTAAGTAAGAGGTCATTTTTATAAATACTTTTGCCAAGTCGATCTTCTTTTATTGAATTTAAAAAACTATCCCATGCCAAAACTTCTGCCCGAGCACGAAACAAATCATCTCTTTTACC
>JAURXW010000485.1 GCA_030654205.1 Bacteriovorax sp. | reverse complement strand
GCACGGCCATTTCTTTTGCGTTTCCAATTGTTCCAGTCGCATCCCCCAAAGCTAAAGAGACTAGCCCCATACCTGTCGCAGCTACAGAACTATTTTCATCAGCACCATCGGCTGCATTCAAAGAAATGGCATCGTAGTACTGGCCGGAACCTTGATGGCGAAGTTCTGTGTTGAAAAAACGCAGGCTATCACTCAACAGCTTCTGCTGCGTTTGTCGATCTTCCGGACTTAAATTACTTACGCTTTCGCTAGATGAAGGTTTGCGGTTTTCATGTGCACACCCAAAAAAAGAAATAAAAATTAGAAATATTAATACAATATAAGTTTTCATAAATGTCTATCGGTTTTACAGATCAATTAATTAAATATATAAATAAAATATTTTATCGATTTTGTATAACATTGCCAACTATGCACCCATTTTATCAAGGCTTTCATCATGAGATTCATCTTCACCAGAGTCTTCTACAAAAGATTGTGCCTGCGCTACTGTTGCTGAGCTTAGACCATAAATCTCACTTTCTAGATCTGAAACAATTTTCATTAATTCCTTTGACTGAGCAGTTAGACCATATGAGTATTCTAGCGTTTCCCTAGATGTAGCTGAGTTGAAATTTGTACTCTTTTCAATTTCTCCCATCGCCACTGCAATTTGTTGAACACCTAATTCTTGTTCTTTAGATGCATTAACAACTTCAGTAACAAGCGAATTTACAACTTCAATATTCGTAGCAATTTTATCAAGGGCAACGTTACATTCACCCGCAATGGAAATACCATTATCAATTTTAATGGTCGAAGACTTCATTAAACTTTCGATTTCGCTTTGAGTTTCTGAAACTATCGACTGGACTTTTACGATACTTGCACTCAACATATCAAAAATTTCTTTTGCCGCATTTCCAGACATAATAGCTAAACTTCCAACCTCTTCAGCTACAACTGCGAATCCTTTCCCATGCTCTCCAGCACGAGCTGCTTCAACTGAAGCATTAAAAGAAAGAAGCTTAGTCTGAAAAACAATATCGTTAATAACTTTTGTTTTTTCAGATATTTCGTTTATTACAACAACGATCTCTCGGATTTTATGGTTTCCTTCCGTTGTTTTCTGTAAAACGTTCTCATTGCTTAATTTTATTTCGTTAATTGAATTAACAACTTTTTTTACAATTTCTTTTCCTTCATCGGCTGCCTCTTTAGACTTAATTGAATAATCCATTGATTGCTGTGCATTTTTTGAACTCAACTGAAGCATTGAACTAAATTCATCCAAAGTTGATGCTGTTTCTTGAATTGATCCTGCTTGCTGATGTGAAGACTGACTAACAGAATCAGAAGCACGGCTTAAATCATGTGAAGATTGTTCTGTCTTTTTAGCCGTTGCTTTTAACTCGTCTGATACGGCCATTAATTTATGTGATAATTTGGAAGCTACAATATAAGAGATGATTCCACAAATTATAATCATGACGATAAAAGTTAAATAAAAAGTTTTTGAAGCGGTGTAAATTCCACTAAAGGCATCATTTTTATCCATATTGATCTTAATTTTCCAACCAATAGAATCCACAAAACTTTTGTGACTTATGTTTTGGGTATCAAATAAAAAATCATCTTTTTTAAATTCTGCGGGGAAAACATATGGCTTAAAAATAACTTTGTCTAAATCATGTACAAAATCTTTTTTGCCATTATTATCGTGAGGATTATAAGTAAGTATTACATTGTCATCTTTATCTAAAAGAGCAATACTCGCTGTTTGCTTTCCAGCTTTAGACATTGTCTCATAAAGATTCGCAATTTCACCTTCGGCCCAACGTACGTTAGCAAATGTCGTAATAATTCCCACTGGCTCAGCTGAATCATTTTCAACCACAGTTGAAAAATGCTGACCGATACGCTCTTTGCCATATACCTTTGATATAACTGGTTCAAGCTCAAACTTTCCGACGTAAGATCCAAAAATTTGTTTCTTCATGTCTTCAGTATATTTTTTAGCTTTTGTCTGTTTAAACCATTCTGAATCCGTAAATTTCATAGTTTTTAATTCGTCGATATTCAATTTCTTTCCTTCAGATGAAATTGAATTAGAGGCAATATAATTACCTTCCATATCAGTATAAATAATTAAGTCATAAGCTGGATAAAGACTAACTAGTTCGTTAAAAATAAAATTGATATCAGAAAACTTTTTTTCTTGAAATGCTTTATTTTTAATAAAGGCTTGAGGGTTTGAGTAAAGACCAAAAAAAACTTGAGAAACTGACCCAACTAAATTCGACGAATACATTGAAAATACTTTTTCGACTTCTTTTTTCTGCGCTCTTTGACCACTCTCAAATTGGAAAAGTACTGCTAGTCCAAATACGAGAAGCAACCCAAAGCTCACGAGAAGAATCTTAGTTTGTAGGCGAAAATTAAATAATTTCATAGGTCCTCGATATTTGTTTGTACACCTTATTCGGACTTTTGATTTCTGGCTTGACTTAATTTTTTAGTAAAGAGTAAAAAAAAGGGAGACTAAATAGTCTCCCTTTTTTGTCTGGTAATTAACCAAAGCCTTAGAAATTAAATTAACTAGAAAGTATAACGGAAGTTTCCGTAAACTGTGTTTTCTTTAAGAGTTGATGCTACTGGAGCTCCAACATAACCTTTTGAGAACTCATGATCTTGTTTCATATAACCAATACGAACATTTACACCAGCAGCAAGTGGCTGAGAAATAAATGCATGGTAACCAGATCCACGAGTTGCGTAGAAACTTGTTAAGTTATCAGCAGTGTATCCACCCCAATACTGAACATTTTTAGTTCCATGAACATACTCTCCACCGATTTGCGGACTTTTAATTGATGTAAATGGAGTAATGTAAGTAGCTGTTACTAAGATTGTGCTACCTTGAATTTTGTCATCTGCACTATCAGTCATAACACCTTTACCAATACCAAGCTTTTTAGCCAGGGCCGCTGCAGCTGCTGCGCCCTTAGAACCTGCTACTACTGTATTTATCGCTGTATTTGTTTCTTGATATCCCTTAGATTCAATTTTTGTATGTAAGTAAGAAAAGCCAATCGATACATTTGAATTAGCAATATTGTTCAATGTTGTATTAGCTACTAAGTTTTGTATATTAAACCGTAATGTACTTCCAGTAAAGTCATACTGTCTACCTGCATCTCCTGTTGGTATCCCCGTCCCGCCAAGGGCTGGATTCGCTAGTGCTGCATTAAGGTTTGTCCCTCTGGCAACACCATCAGCAAGGTGAATATCTTTCGAAACAACAGCTTGGCCAACAAGCGAAAAATCACTAATCATTGGAACTGCTTTAGTTGAAAAATCTGCCATCACAGAATACATAGTCGCTTTTTCTTGTAACGCTCCACCTGTGAAACCACCAAGTGTTGGAGTCGAAATATTTCCAAGAAGAGTGCTATCGCTAGAAACGTTATAAAGCGGAGTATAGATAAATCTAGTAGAAAATTTATACTGATCTGGAAGAAATCCCCAGTTATAGCTAAGAGCTAGACCATCTAAGATCGCTCCGTAAGCTAGCATTGGGTAAGTTCCTTGGCGAGGAGTATTGTCCCACATATCAATAGGAGATCCATCAATCGTTGGTAAACGTCCAGCTGAAGCTACAACGTCTTTAGTAATCGCGTAGTTTACGTATGCTCTCTCAAGAGATAGCGCCACACCTTTTTCATTTCTAGTTGCGCTAAAAGTATTTGCCTCTCCGCTACCATTTGACATATCGTTCGTAAATTTTGTTAAACCAAAACGAGTGTAGAATTGAATTTTTGGATCAACATGAGTTGCTGCATCTAAAAGTACTCTTAATCTCATTGGGCTATAAGAAGCTTTTGTAGTTCCTTCTTCGTCATTGATAGAATCGTAACGATATTCGAACGATCCATTCCACTGAATAGCTTGTAAGTAAGATGCTGTTTCTAATTCTGAAACTCTTTGTTCAAGAGTTGGGTTTGCGTCTGCTGCGAAAGCAGAAACCGCAGATAGCGCTAACGCTGATACTAAGATTTTTTTCATTTTTTTATCCTTAATGATATTTGACTTAAAATTAACCACCGATTGTAGATCCAGACTTAACACAAGTTACTTTGCATCCGTCACCAAGATCGATACTTGGCTCTGCACACATAGAAAACTTTACGATATTTCCAGTACGTCCTGGAGTCGCAAGTTCTTCTGCTTTGTCTTTTGCTTTAGCACATTGTTTAACGACAGCATCAACGAAATCTTCTTTTGCTCCAGCAAATGCCGACGGCATAGATGCTAAAGTAAGTAAAACTCCCAATGCCAAAATTGGCAAACGATTCATACTACAAACTCCTTTTAAATAAATGAAACCATTTCATTATAGTTAACATTAAAAATATTTTATTACAGTAATTCTAAGTGATTATTAAAAAAAATACATCAAGATAACCTAAAGAATTACAACTTTATGCCAAATCATTTTAGTCAAATATTTTCTTTAAACTGTCTGACTAAATTTGTTTTTAAAATT
>JAURXW010000477.1 GCA_030654205.1 Bacteriovorax sp. | reverse complement strand
AATTTTAATAAGACCATTAGTAATATTGAGCTCGTCTCTCTCTGTTACATACTGCCTTTTTCCATTGTACTCAATGACCAGAGTTGCGGTATCAGTTATATGATAATCGGCTACCAGATCGGGACGTACATCGATATCGATTTTTGTAATTTCCAAATTACTTTTTTCTGCGCGATAAAATTCAAAGAGTGTAACCCACGCCAGCGAATCTTGCTTTCTTGCAAATAATTTGAATTTCAACTCCCCTTTCATATTTTTCAAAACATTTTTAGTCTGATCTGTCAGTGAATTCATTTTAAAGGCAGAAAGATCTTTCTGTAGTGGATGTTTGTAGGCCCAATAATTTGTAACGCCTAAAAGACAAAAAATTAAAAAAACGAAAACCAATGCCTCCGTTAATTTTTTAAACTGCTGGCTTTGGTAATAAACACTCAGAGGAACACGATTGAGATAAATTAAAATGAGAGTTAAAACTAAATTAAACACAGTTAGAGCAATATTTAAGGCCAATACGTCGGGAATGGAAATCCAAAGCGCAATCAAAACAAAATAAAGAATGACATTAACAATTGCAATTAATAATTTATACCAATTTTTCATAAACTACCATTTTCTCGATTGAAGCGACTTGAGCGTTAATAAAAAAAAGAACGATAGATAGCTGGCAAAATAAACCAAACTATAAGAGTGAACAACACCCCTAACAAATCCTTCATAATGAAAAGGAACTGTTAGGTATTGGACGACAAGAGCGAGTAAATAATTATTTGTCGCATTGACAGAAATTACCATCAACATTGAACCCAATAAAATACAAAAAGTAAGAAGGCTTGCTACAATTTGATTATCAGTCAAACTTGAGCAAAATAGGCCAACCGAGAGATAGGCCATGACCGATAAAAGCACACCGAGGTATGAACTTCCGACAACTCCCCAGTCGCTATAACCTGAAAAAGCTAAAATTAAAGGGAATACAAAAGTAAACGAAAGCATAAAAATAACAAGGATAGCATTAGAGATAAATTTCCCGATAATAATTTGCATCTCACTAAGCTCTGATCTTAATAATAAATCGAGAGTTGCTTGTTTTCTTTCTTCAGCAAGGGTGCGCATGGTGAGCAATGGGCATAAAAATACAAAAATAAAATTCATATTTCCAAAAATCGGAGTAATCACGGCTTGAGTCATTGTAACAGTCGTTAGGGTCTTAGCTTGCATCAGATAATTAAAAAATAACCAGCCCATCATAAAGCAAAAAAGCCCAGTGAGAATATAAATGAGTGGTGAATAAAAGGAATCCTTTAATTCTTTTTTAACTAATATACTTATTTTTTTTATATACATTATCTTCTCTTTTTTATTTTTAATGAATCATTCTTTTAAAAAGTTCTTCTAGATCCAATCGAACTTCAGCAAACTCTAGGAGTCCAATATTTTCAGCCGCTAAAAAGCGAGCCATTTCTTTTTTAAAACTCTCTGGAGCATTGGCCGTTATTTTTAAATTGATACTCTTCTTTTTATCTTTGTCTTCATTTTCAGAAATAATTTCAACTGATTCCAGAGGAAACTTTTTTATCATTTCACTTTTTTGAGAATCATTAAATTGTTCAACACGTGCGTTTATAACCATTCTGGTTTTCAAGTTTTCGAGAATAGTTTCAAGAGGACCTGAGACCACAATCTTACCGTGGTTAATTAAAGTAATATCGGAACATAATAGTTCAACATCATGCAATTGGTGGGTTGAAAAAATAATAGTGTGATCATTTTTAAGTTTAGTTATTAGCGCACGGATATCTGCAATGGCCACAGGATCAAGTCCAACTGTTGGTTCATCAAGAATTATAATTTCCGGTGAATGAACTAAGGCCTGGGCAATACCCACTCTTTGTTGATATCCCTTGGAAAGATTTCCAATCAAGCGATCTGCCACATGAGATAAACCTGTTTTTTCCATGACGTCGAGTACCAATTGTTTTTGATTTTTTTGATAAGCATAAATCGAAAGTACAAATTGCAAATAATCTTGCACCGTCATATTAGGATAAAGCGGAGGATGCTCTGGTAAAAACCCAATCTTGCCATTGACGACAAATTCGCCACTTGATTGTCTAATGAGTCCACTAAGAATTTTCATCGTAGTTGATTTACCCGCACCGTTAGGCCCTAAAAAACCATGAACGCTCCCTTTTTTTACAGAAAAGGAAATATCACTTAAGGCAACACGCCCAGGATATGACTTATTTAGGTTTTTTATATCAATTGCAATATCAGATCTAAGTTCCATAGGACCACTCTTGGTGAAAATATTCAAAAACTCTTCAAAATCGTAGCATTTGTTCCCCCATTTGAAAAAATTTTAGTATAACTTAAAGAAAGACTTATTAATTACGATAGACAGAACACTATGAATATTACCGAACGTTTCAAATTCATGATCGACAAAGCCGAAAATATCGTTATTAGCACGCATATTTTTCCAGATGCTGATGGCATTGGCAGCGAGATTGCGCTTTGCCTGGCCATTAGATCACTGGGTAAAAATGCAATTTGCGTAAACGAAGAACCTCTACTTGAACGCTATAAATATTTAGATCCTGAAGATGTTGTCATTTCGCTGGAAGATTATCACTCATTTTACCCTGATGCTGAAGTTGATCTTTTTATTGTAACTGATACTAATTCGCTAGATCGCATTGGCGATGGCATAAAAATGCTGGCAACGAGTGTTAAGAATCACCTTTTTATCGATCACCATCCTTGTCCTAAAGAAGTCATGCAAAACAATTGTATCGATACTAGTAAGGCGGCCACGGGCGAATTGGCCGGCGATTTAATTAAATCAATTGGCGTTACGTTAACACGTGAAATGGCGCTTCCACTTTATACTGCAGTTTTAATTGATACTAGCAGTTTTCGTTATCCTACAGTGACAGGAAATACCCATCGCTTGATAGGAAGTTTGATGGACACTGGAGTGCGCCCTCCTCATGCTTATAATATGATTTATGGAACTAAAAAAATTACTTTCATGAAACTCTTAGGCAAGGTTCTTTCAACCGTGCATACTACTAAAGACGAAAAAATCGCTTGGCTCACATTAACAGAAGATCTTTTAGAAAAATTCCATGTTGATACTGAAGATACTCATGCATTCGTGAATCATCTTTTAGTTCTCGACAATATTAAAGTTGCCGTCATGTTTAAAGAAATGGGCAATCAAATTAAAGTTTCATTGCGCTCAGTGGGAGTTATCGACGTCGGTATTATGGCCAAGGCCCTTGGTGGCGGTGGACATGATCATTCAGCGGCAACTGTTATTGAAGGAAAATTAGACGAAGTCATTAAATCGACTATTGAAAAACTTCAAGTTCTCCTCGAAGTTGAAGAAAAAAATACTGAAAAAGTTTTATTAGCTTAATTACCCGATAGAATTTTTTCTAAAGTTTCTTTTTCGCGGGGATTAAAGCCGAATGCTCCGCTTTTTAAGACCATTTTCAATTTTTCTTGAGTATTAGAATCGTTTGGATCGTTGAGTTTAACGTCGCTTAAGAGTAGATGCGAATCTTTGAGGCTATTTCCTTTTTTAGCTGTTTTGCTCTCAGCTAGATCTTCAATATCTTTGGGTATTGGTAAAGCATCTTCATTCATAAAACTCGCACCGAATGCTTTAGAATTTTTTGTAACCAACCTAGATTTAGCTGTATTTGAAGTTTCTACGTGACTGGCAAGTTTTTCTCTAATTTCACTTTCACTCACCTCTGACTTAACAGGAGCCGCCGCTGCTGCTGCCGCTTGTTTTTTAGTCAGTTTGCCATTTTTTTTGCCGGCCGATGTTTCAGCCGCTGCATTACTTTTTGGAGGGGAAAAGATTTTCATAGATTAGTCCTCACTTTCTCTCTTACAATTATAACTTAAAATAGATAAATTTTTTACTGGGCAAGGAGTCCCCTTAAATGACTGACTTAAAAACTCTGCTACTCGACATAGACACTATCATTTTTGATATGGATGGCACTATTGTCAACACGGAACCACTTCACGCGAAAGCGGCGGTCATTGTGTTAAAAAGTTTGGGCATTGATATTGATCTTGAATCTTGTTTGGATCAATTTTATGGTATGACTGATACTTCTGTTTTACAAATGATGGTGCCCTCATTGAATGAAACAGAAATCGAACTTGCAATTGCCGAAAAAAATGTTCACCTGATAAAACTTTTTAATAATTTAGCAACTGAAGAAAAAGAACAATTTATCACCCCAGGTCTTTTTGAATTTTTAAAATTTTTAAAGCAAGAAAATAAACAACTCGCAGTTATTAGTGCCAGTGAAGATATTATTGTCATTGAAACTCTAAAATGTTTTGAAATTTATTCCTATATGGATTTATTAATGGGCAGACACCAAACGATTTTAACTAAACCCCATCCTGAACCGTATATCGAAGGAATGAAACGACTCAATACTGATCCTACAAAGACTTTAATTTTTGAAGATTCTCCAACGGGGCTGCAAGCTGCAGTGGCCAGTGGAGCTCACGTTATTCGGATTACGGGGTTTGCTCATTCGGATAAAGTTTTACATAAGCATGAGAGGAAGAATTTTATTTTTTAGAGTTCTAAGAAAAGTAAAACATTTGGAAGATCGGTATATTTTGTCCATGTGCCGTTGTAATATATATAATCTGTTGTCGACGGAGTCGGACTAAACGCCGCCGTCCCACCTGTATAGCGGTATAAATCACCAACATTTGGAGCTGCTGGGGCATTAGAGTTATTTGCATAATCTCCCAAATAAAAAAGTGGTGCTAATCCCATTGCGCTTGGGTTAGGAGAAAGCGGATTAGGGGATAATACACCTTTAGGAATTTTATCTCCAAAACCATGATTAAAAAAATAATCAGTTGGTGTTCCGATACAACCAGCTCCGGTAAATAAGGTAATCTTTAGTCCAATAAAACCATTCGGGCCTCCATGTGGAGGGCGAATCGCAGAACTCACAGTTGAATAACAAAATGATTCTAATCCATTTCCAACATTAACATTTGTCGTTAAACCTTTTAATAATGTCTGAATTGTTACTTTATAAGAAACAGGACCAATGGGAGAGCAAGAATTAAGCGGCGTGCAAGTCTTAACATCTAATTTTTTAAATCCATTAAAAGTTTGTCCGATGTAATCGTAATAGATTGGAGATGTAAAATGCTTTCCTTCAAAAGCAGTTCGATTTAAACAACTACTAAAATTCATATTAAAATTTACCGTAAAAATATCAGAATTTATTTCGGTCGATTGAAATGAGCATTGCTGATTTCCTTCAATCGGACCTGGCCCTAGCCAACCAATCGTTGCAAACTCCCAGCTACCTTTTGTTAATTCCATCTCAAGCCCTGGCTTGAAATGAACAATAAACGCCTGACTCCCATCAATATTTCTTCCCATCACCAAGACACCGCCCGGAAAGGCTACATTTGGATCTGTCAGGTTCCCCGAAAAAATTTTAAACTTAGCACTTGATACTTCCCCTTTTTTCCCGCAAGAGAAAGCCAGCAATGAAAATAAGAAAATGTATAAAAAATTTTTCATAAAATATTCTCGGAAATTTACTATTTAAACTTAAATTCATTATAGTCCCATCCCCTAAAATTACTTCAAGTAGCTGAGAAAAGGAGCAAGCAGCAGTGGGAAGTGATAAAAACTGTCCATTTTTTAAGGCATTGCATGTCTTGACGAAAAATCACACTTAATAGAATCTTTGCCCTACTAAATTTATCAGATTTTTTTAAGGAGAATGACAATGTCAAAGCCCCTCTTAATGGCACTATACCTACTATGTTTTACGGCCCAAGCTGAAACTAAAATAAATTTCACAGGGGATGCGTTTGTTAGAGGATATTTTTTGAATGGCACAGGTCCAGATCATACTCAGGCCTTTAATCATTTTTTTCGTTTAAATGTTGACGCAAAACCTGATGAAAATTTAACTATTAAAACTGGATTGATTCTAGCATCTGAGACTTGGGAAGGAGACACTCATAAAAATCTTACAGCAGCAGGAACGGCCATTGGTGGAGTTCATGAAGATGGTCTTGGAAATGGCAATATCACTCACCTCGATCACGCAGTGATCGAATATAATAAAGATGGATGGATTACTTCTGTCGGTCGTCATCAGGTTTCATCACCAGGGAATTTTTTAACTTCTGATGATCGCCGCGACCGCGTTCAAATTTTAAAAATAATGAACAACTTCGATCTACTTGCTCTAGTCTATGACAAAAGGGCCGAAGGAGCTCTTTCAAATAATAAAGACGATTTGGATATGTACTCTGTAAACTACTACGGAACAACTCCTCTTTTTAAATATGCGCTTCAAACTGGTTACTGGATTTCTAAAAAATATTCTTTTACTACAACCTATCCAAACTCAGCAGTTAACTTAGATAATGTTAAACAATTTACTCCTCAACTATCAGGACAATTATTAGGTATTGATTATAATCTTTATTACACTATTCTTTGGGGTGGAACAGCTGTTTACAAAGATGATCACCATTCGGCTGCAATACGCATCACTAAAGATCTTGAGATCGTTAAAATTGATTATGAATCAAGCTTCACTAAACACGGAGGATTAATCGCTGGTGGATTTGATACACTTTCAAGCATTATCAATAATAGTCCTGATCATAGTCAGTCTTCAATTAAGCTAAGAACAATCGGCTACGGCCTTGGACTTGTAAAAAAATCTGAAACTGTTCATATGGTAAAGTTTTCTAAAAATATAACGGCAGATCTTGAAGTTAGTATTGGTGGTGGATATGCAAAACTTCTTTCATCAACGGCCGGACTTGTATTGGAAGAAAATAAAGTACTCGATGCAACTGCAAAGTATAAATTTTCTAAAAACTTAAACCTGGCGCTAGCGTACGGAAAGTTTTTTGGAGACAATACTGATCATGCTGGAAGTTTAACTCTCAATGCACTTTTCTAGTACTTCGCGAGTCTAAATCACACAATCGCAACAATAGTTGGCACCTACAAGTTAGGTGCCCACTACCTAAAGTCTTGAAATTCCAGAAACGCTTGCTTTTCTTGATCAAAACGCTTTTACGAATTAATCTGTCTAAACTTTGAAACGTTTATAAGTTTTCTGCGGTACGTACGCTCAAGTTGAAAACAGTTGTTAAGAAAAACTTATAACAAGCTCTATGGAAAAAATTATGAAGAATGTACTTACGAAATCAAAACTACTTGTCCTTACATCTCTAATGGCCCTTGGTCTTTTTTCTACTTCATGTGGAAATGGTACAAGTGCAGCGAACATTCAAATTCCAGGTGTCTCGAATTCGGCAATTACTCTTAATAATGATTCAGTTCTAATTGCTTTCGTTTTTGATAGCATCAAATTAGATGGTGGACTTAGATACAATATTCCAAAATATCCAAATTCATATTTAGAAATTTCTCCAGACCTAAAATCTGCAGGAACTTTAATGTCGATAAGCATAGCACTTAAAGACGTTGCCAATACTTCACTACAAACACTTGACCCACAATCATTACCAGGTGGACGAGCTCTACCAGGTGTAGCAAGTGGACGTTTACCAGCGGTTGCTTTTACAATTGAAAAATTTCACGGTGTAAGCTTCTACGTTGGACCAAAATTATTTGGAGTTTTTATTCCACTTAACAATTTAGGAATTGGTAACTCGATCATTACAGCTAGATACTACGTAAGTAGCACTCGAGTTGGTAACATCTCTCTAGTAGGTGCTGACGCTAACGGAGAACATTCAGGATTATTACTAATGTTAGATTTAAGCAGCTCAACAGCTCAGAAAACAATTGCTAAAGCAGCAGCGATTTAAACAGAACTAGTCTACACTTCATAAAAATAAAAAACCTCAGAGTTCTTCTGGGGTTTTTTATTTTTTTATTTTCATTACATTTTTTTT
This sequence comes from Bacteriovorax sp., assembly GCA_030654205.1. Classification (GTDB taxonomy): domain Bacteria; phylum Bdellovibrionota; class Bacteriovoracia; order Bacteriovoracales; family Bacteriovoracaceae; genus Bacteriovorax. The sequence continues at coordinate 109 of JAURXW010000477.1, read as the reverse complement.
AACAAGAGTAATTTGCCAACGATTTATAGTACTAGTATCATTTTTTAGCTCTATTAAAACTGCTCGAGAACTATTTTCAATATCATTTGCCACATAAAATTTATCACCG
>JAURXW010000461.1 GCA_030654205.1 Bacteriovorax sp. | reverse complement strand
AATTATCTTGCGGGAGCAAATTAAATGCCCCCTTTTCTAAAATGGTTTTAAAAAAATGGTGCCCAGGGACGGAATCGCGAAGGCAGATTTCAAGAATTGAAACTAAACTCTAAAAAATATTAATTTTCCCGATGAAAATGTACTAAAAACCACGAACCGAAGTCCTCTTGTTTTGTCGTCCATTCTTGTCTTTTTTTGCCCTTTTTTGGGCATTTTGGGGCCAAAAAAGAGCCAAGTTTAAGCAGCAAGATTTTCTTTTAAATCGGCTTCCTTAAAAGCTTTCATAATTTTACAAAGTGAAGAAAGGCTTGGATTTTTCTTCTTATCCATGGCCTCATAAATGACGGCCCTACTAATTTTCATTTCTTTTACGACTTTAGAGATTTGGCGTGCTTTTACATATCCTTCAAGAATTTCTTGAAAGGCTTCTTTATCGCCCTCAATTAAAGCTTCTACCATCGCCATGGCCACACCTTCTGGGTTGTTCGCAAGCTCAGCAGCAGGAGAGTATTCTGAAAAGCTCATTCCACCAATTTTAAGTTTCTTTGTGGATTTCTTTGGCAACTTTTTCTGCTTTGTTAATGTCTTTTTGCTGGCCATTTTTGTTTCCTCCGAGAATCAAAAACATTGTTTGATCTTCGATTTTTTTAATTGTGTAGTAGATTCTATTTCCGTTGTTAAACTTGAGTTCCCATAGGTCACCAACAAGATGTTTATGGTTCCCTAAGTAATTTTCTAGTTCTATTTTAACCAAGCGGGCCTCAATTTGCCTTTGGATTTTTACTGTCTCTGTTTTGAACCATTTATTATAAGCGTCCGACTTAAGAATCTTCATTTAAGAATTGTATGCTAAACCAGACACTTTGTCAATTAAGGGAGCTAGTGAGTGGTTAGAAATTATAAAGGAGTGGGCTAAGCGCTTGGTTCTAAAGGCGAAGAATTTCAATAAATCATGAAGTCATCGGCCATTGAATAACCAAAAAACCTCAAGATTTCGTTTTAATCATTACAACTAAACTTTCTATAATCAAATAGCCCTATTTGTCTGATTCTTTTAATCTCCTAATCTTAATTAAAGTTTTTTCATATTTTCTCGATAAATCTAGATGGGCGAAAATCTAAATTTTATATGGTTTGAAGAATGAATAAATTTATTCTTTTTTATATTTTTTTATTACCCCAATTTGTTTTATCTGAAGAATTAAAGAATACCCTAATTAAATTTAAGTACAATTCTGACAAGGAACGAATTCTCGAAATTGTTAAATTGTCAGGTGCGAAAGTTCAAAGTCAGGGTGAAAAATTTATTCTGATTGCACCTTCTATGACACCCAAAAAAATGTCTAATTCCAATTGGGAAAATCTTCTTCTTAGATTAAAAAACATCGATAATGTGATTAGCATAGGGCCTGATAAAAAAATGATTCCATTGGATACTGACCTTAATCCAACAGTAAATTGCGGAGTCTCTTCTCCTGAAGTTAAAATTGATGGAGTAAAAAATTTAAGTAATGTTCTGGATAAAGTGAAAGCGCAAAATGTATGTTCTCTGTCTGAAAAATGCAATGAGCAATCACTTTCTTGGGGACCACAATCTATTGGTGCAGATTTAGCTGATGGTATTATTTCTCGAGAAATTGAAAAAGTAAAAGAATTGCAGTTCATAAAATGCAACCGCAGGATACTAAACTCAAGCGGTATAAACCGGAAGGAGACATTTTATCTTACTTGGAAAAGTTGTGAATTATGCCGAATGATAGTCAGTAGAAAAATTTAAAATTAGTGGGAGGCGCTTTGGCGCTTCTCCTTGATTCGGCATAATTATTTGCGCGGGATAATTACAGAAAGTATTGATACCAATACCCCTTTGGGGGCTGCCGTGTTCGTGATATTAGGAGCAGTGGCGCAACTTGAGCGAGATTTAATTGCAGAAAGAGTCAGGAATGGTCTTGCAAATGCGAAAGCTAAAGGAATTCACATTGGGCGGATTAAGATGCGTGATAGCGATCTTATAAGAAAATTATTATCTAGTAAAATAACTTATCGAGAGATTGCGAGGATTGCAAAGTGTTCTACTGGTGCAGTTAGCGCTGAAGTAAGAGCATTGAAAGCAGAGGCTCTAATCAAAGAAAAAAATAAGGCGTTACAGGATGCACTCATGCCAAAACTAGACCTTGACCACTCCTCAAATGTAAATATAGCAGTTACTGGAAATCAGTATCAAGGACAAGAGTTCGATTTTAATAATCACGATAATTCTATTCAACTAGAGAGATAATAAAAATTGGCCATCGCTATTTTAGTCAGCGATGGCCGTTTTTTATTTCTTCGTAATTTAAATTACTATTCGGTTATCAAGTTAGTGGTTTTAATTATTTTTTGAATTATTTAATATCCATTTATAAACTGCCCTATCTTGCAAGTTCGTAAAGGAAGCAAATCGTTCTCCTGTCTTATCATCCAAAACTCCCCCACCACTCAAAATTCCAACTAATTGATCGATACCTGAAATTGAAATAAAGAATGGACTTCCAGAATCACCAGAATCAGCACCAGCTTGTAAAGTGAGTCTATTTTTTATATATTTCAATCGTTGTATGTATGGTCTGTCTTTGTCAATGACGATCCTAGCATTAAGGCTAGGATCTATTTCGTTATTACATAACTGATTAAGATTACCAGGATCATTTAAACCAAACATTACAGCATAGGTATTATAGAATTTTTCAGTTAAACCAGTACCAAGAAAACAAAAAGAATTTTTTTCATCAAAATTAAGATTTGGATTTTGTAAATAATTAGCTGGAGTTGCATCTTCTATTGCATCCTTAAATTGAATCATTGTTAAGTCCTCATCAAGATACCTTAAAATTTTAACATCACTATATTCACGCAAAGTTGAAGGTCTTGTTGTGCCTATAAATGTTTGAACGCCTATAACTGGAATTATTACGTCATTCAAACCTTTGAAGCAGTGAGCAGCTGTAAGCACCGTTTTTTCGTTTATTACAACTCCAGTACAATTCACATCAGGTAATCTTAGGCGAATAACTGAACTTGCTAAATTGGAATCAACATTTTTATCTGCATAAAGAATAGCGTAAGAAAAATTAGGTGCAGTTAATAATAGAAATATAATTAAATTTTTCATGAAATATCTTCCTTTAATTCAGTATTATTTTTAACAATGATACAAAGTTAGCATTTATTTAATTCAAATTGGTTTTTCGATTTTTTTTTACATAGACGTGTGTATAAAAGTTAGACACTCGTATGTGTGTGTTTAGATATCTAATACTTAAAATGAGCTTGAAATTACATTAAGTCTTCGTCAATCGGTTCAAATTCCAAAAGCAAGGTCCAAATTTTCATTGGGCTGTTGGCTCTTCGCTAGCCTTTGTATTCAAACTTTAAGTTGATTCTTAGTGGTTTAGACGACCGCTCAGCGCCAGACGTGCAGCTTTTCCAATTCCTGTTCTATCTCAATTTCCTTACCCCAAGTTTTCTGTTCAGGTCCAGCGTAGCCTTTTTCCTTGGCCAAGGCGAAGACACGGCCTTCATTTAGTTTTGTTGAAGACAACGGCTCAAAAGAAGCGATGGGATCTTTATAAGCAACATCTGGAGAAATAAAAGTCCACCCTCGGTTTTTATATTCCTTAATTAGGAAACTCAGGCAAATAGCATTCAGATCAGTTTCATGAAGTAGTATTACATGTTTTACAGAACGTCCTAATGCTTCGACGGATATTTTGTCGAAAAAATCGCCATCGTCAGCCATCATTCTAGCATAAGTACGACAAAGAAGTTTTTCGTCGTATTTCTTTCCAGCTGTAACTTTCTGTCTCAAGACCTCATCGACGTACCAATCTTCAGTGTCAATGGTTACGTATCCATTAGAATATCCAATTTTCTTTAGGTGAGTACGGATAGTCTCAACGTCTTTTGGATATTTTCCTTCATGAAGAAATGGAAAACGAAACCACTTGCGGAAGTTTGGAAGAGATTGCAACTCTGAGTCAGCCTGGTCAATATTCTTGGCAAAATCATCAGTTGTTAGTTTGTTTAAGTCAGGGTGACTAGCACTATGATTAGCAATAAGATGACCGTTTGCCGCGAATAACTTTAGGCGTTCAAAGCCGTTTACTTCACGGCTCGGAGAATTACAGAAAAATACTGCTGTAATACCGTGTTCTTTTAATCCTGCTACAAGCTTTTGGTCACGGTCAAGTGGCTTTAGAATCGGTCCCAACTTACGGGGGCAATCATCAAAACTTAAAGCAACTTCACGTGCATCGGCGTTAGTTGCTATCAGAAGAACAAATGTAATGATCAAAATATGTTTCATGCAAGAATAATAAACTCATATTATTCATCGGTCACGAGCCTATTGGTTCACAAAGATTGTTTGTTCATGAGTTCTTGGCCATTCGATTCATCGATAGCGTCCAACTAATTGAAACTTGAGAAAGGCTGTTTATGTTATCTATAGCGACGAAATCATATAATGGCCCCTCAAAACCATTAGCCCTGAGCTACAGATATCTAAAAACCCCACAAATCCCACCAACTCTATAAAACAATTTAATTTTTAAGTAAAAAAACTTAAAAGGCAGATATCTTTTCATAAAGCGCCACCGAATGGAGTCCTTTCTTTTTTTATCATCTATTTGACTCAACACCTCGTCAATTGACGTAGGAATGTAAAAATTAAAATTTCCTGGGTTTATTGAGGACTGATAATTAATCTTGCCCGATGTGAGGTCTTTTCTTATTTCATGGTGGAGCTTTAGGGATAGGCAAAAGTCTTCTGACATATACAGATCTACTGGCCCATGTACATCTTTCTTCAAGTTATCCTTAACCGCCTTCTCAATTTCATAGAGATTTGCAAACGGTGTTCCAAGACTTCCAAGTGAAAAGTGATTTCCGAAAAGCGATTTGCTATAAAGTGAATCTTGATGATCTTCAAGTAATCCTTGAGTTGCAATCACATAAGACTCGAATCCCAAGTGCTTCTTATATAGCTCACATATTTTCTTTGAAAGCACCAAAAGCTCCTCTGGTGCGTATTCTTTCTTGTATCCAAATAAATCAATCTTTTTCCAATTAATCTTAACTAGCGCCGAGTCTGCAAATGAAAAAATTAAATGTCGTCTATGCCGAAATGCTAAAAGGTTTATGGAGGCTTTTAGTTTTCTAAGTTTTAAAGAATTTATAAAGCCATCAGTTTGCAACTGCTTTCTGACCCCAATTGCATCAATCAATGCAAAGGATGAGTACGATGCATTCCAGATAGAATCAAACCAATCCTTGTTAACCAACAAAAAAGGGCGCTTTTGAAATTCGTGATAATGAACTGATTCAATGATTTTGCTTTTAGGGAGCTTTACA
>JAURXW010000457.1 GCA_030654205.1 Bacteriovorax sp. | reverse complement strand
CCGCATCAATCAACGAACAGGAAAAGTTAGAGTCAGTTTTAAAATTTTAGTACAGAGAGGATTTTTAATTTATTTTAGAGAGGCGCTTAAAAATATTGAAGCTCGAAATTTTGCTGAAAAAGAGCGCATTATGCAAAGATTTTCAATGCAACTTATTAAAGACTTAAAGGAGGCCCGTGATAAATTTATTATTCCTCCTTGGAAAGGTGACTTGGCAGCATTGATTACAGGTGAGTTAACAGAACAGTTGGCCCAAATTCCCGATAATAAATTTATTATGACAAGGGAAGGTTTTGAGCCAATTGAAATTGAACTAAATTACGGACTGTTTGCTTTAAAATATATTAATCATCAAAAAACCGTGCAAAATGCTCGGAAGAAAAATATTGAATAGATCTCCAAATGACAAAGGTTGATCAATCGTATATACTCCCTGCATGTCAAAAAAAATAATTATGAAAAACAATACTGGCAAAAGTAAAAAAGCTTCAAAGGGCACTTCAGCAAAGCAGGATGTTATTCTTCCTGCAGTTGTTAAATCCAATTCTACCGACCTTGAAATCGTTCATAAAGTTTTAAATAAAGATGCGGATTCACCAAGCACCACCTCTCAAGATCCACTTACCCAGTATGTAAAAGAAATTAGTCGTTATAAACTTTTGACGATTGAAGAAGAAGAAATGCTAATTTCGGAACTAAAAGATTCAGGTGATATTGAAGTTGCTAAAAAATTAGTGCTCGCCAACTTGCGCCTCGTAGTAAAAATAGCATTAGAATACCGTTCGGCCTGGCAAAATGTAATGGATTTAATTCAAGAAGGTAATATTGGATTAATGAAGGCCGTTTCCAAATATGATGCTACAAAAGGTGCCAAGCTTTCTTATTATGCTAGTTGGTGGATTCGTTCGTATATTTTAAAATATATTCTCGATAACTTCCGTTTGGTAAAAATTGGAACAACTAATGAACAGAAAAAATTATTTTTTAATTTATTAAAAGAAAAAGAGCGCTTGATTGGCATGGGTATTAATCCAGACAATAAAATGATTTCAAATAATCTGGGCGTTTCTGAAAAATCTGTTGCGGTCATGGATCGGCGTCTAGGCTCCAGTGGCTCTGAGCTCTCAATTGAGGCCAAGATTGATAATGAAGGACCTAGTTTAGGGGATAGTTTAACTAATCAAGACGATATTCCAGTTGATGAACGTTTAAGTGAGCTCCAAGGTGTAGAAATTTTAAGAGAACACTTAAAGACCTTTTTGGATGATTTAAAAGAAAGAGACCGCGAAATATTTGAAAAGAGGCTTTTGTCCGAAGTTCCTGCATCGCTTCAAAGCATTGCCGATCAGTATGGTGTCTCTCGAGAGCGAATCCGACAAATAGAGGAGCGATTGATCAATAATTTAAAAGTTTACATGTCCGACTTTATCCGCTAAAACACTAAAACTATTATTAAACACCTTTATTTTGGTTTGAATAACCCATTCAGACTCGAGTATTGGCGAGGAGACAATTATGATTACTTTAGAACAGTCAAAAAACATTGTTGCTGAATTTGGAAAAGAATTCGGATCAAGTGACAAAGACAGTGGATGTACTGCAGTTCAAGTTGCGTTAATCACAACTAGAATTTCAAATCTTGCACCACACTTTGCAAAAAACAAGCACGATTACTCAGGGAATCGCGGTTTATTAAAACTAATTGGTCAAAGAAAAAGACTTTTGTCTTATCTTTCAAGAACTGATGCTCCAAAGTATCAAGCATTGATCAAAAAATTAGGTTTAAGAAAATAAAAAAACTTACCAAAAAAGGAACCTTCGGGTTCCTTTTTTGTTTTAAATGGTTAAAATATTAAAAAGGAAAGTCGTTAAGTTTTTGAGTTGGGAATTTGAGGGATATTTGAATATTATGGACAAATGAACCTTGGAAAATTCTCCTAAGTTTCTAGAGCATTTTATTGAAATATCTTTTAAGTCCCAAACAAAATATTAATTACTTTTCCATCTAACGATGCCACTAATGGCATTGCAAATTTAGAATGGAGTCATTGATTATGAACGAAAACAAAAAAGAGTACAAACTCAACTACGGTGGAAAAGAAGTCACCATTGAAACTGGACGATTGGCTAAACAAGCTGACGGTGCAGTTCTTGTAAGCTGTAATGGCACACAAGTTTTAGTAGCTGTATGTTCAGCAAGAGAATTAAAAGATGGACAAGATTTCTTTCCACTTTTAGTTGAATACCAAGAAAAATTTTACGGAGCTGGTAAATTTTTAGGTGGATTCATGAAGCGCGAAAACCGCCCTTCAACTGCTGAAATTTTAACTTGTAGAATTATTGACCGCGGATTGCGTCCAATGTTCCCAAGTGATTATATGTTCGACACTGTTGTTACATGTTCTGTTCTTTCATACAATCCAGCAGGAGACCCAGAAGTTCTAGCTGGCCTTGGAGCTTCCGCTGCTATTGCGATCTCAGACATTCCATTTTCAGCTTCTTTAGGAACTTGTAAAGTGGCCCGTA